>DASSTC010000049.1:0-71612 GCA_035708065.1 Candidatus Limnocylindria bacterium
CTGGCCATCCCGGTCGCCGCCGGCGTGCTGGCACCCATCGGCTTCATCCTGCCGATGAGCGTCGGAGCGGTGGCGATGAGCCTCTCGACGATCGTCGTGGCGATCAACGCGCAGCTGCTGAGAGGCCTGCGGCTGCGCCCGGCGTAACCGTGCCCGACGGTGGCATCGGCCGATGCTAGAATCGGAAAAACCCCGGAGGAATCACGATACCAATGCCGAAGTATGTCTTCGTCACGGGCGGCGTCACCAGCTCGCTCGGCAAAGGCATCACCGCCGCCTCCATCGGGCGGATCCTCAAGTCCCGGGGCATCCCCGTCTCGATCCTGAAGCTCGACCCGTACATCAACATCGATCCGGGGACGATGTCGCCGTACCAGCACGGCGAGGTGTTCGTCACCGATGACGGCGCCGAGACGGACCTTGACCTTGGCCACTATGAGCGGTTCATCGACGAGAACCTTTCCCAGGCGAGCAACGTCACCACCGGCCGCATCTACCAGAGCGTGATCGCCAAGGAGCGCCGCGGCGACTACCTGGGCGGCACGGTGCAGGTCATCCCGCACATCACCAACGAGATCAAGGAGCGCATCCAGCGCGTCGCTCGGGAAGGCACCGGCTCCGTCGCCGGGAGCGGCCTGGCGCAGCACGGGGTGGTGATCGTCGAGGTCGGCGGCACGGTCGGCGACATCGAGTCGCTCCCGTTCCTCGAGGCGATCCGGCAGATGCGCAAGGACGTCGGCCGCCGCAACGTGCTCTACGTCCACGTCACCTGGCTGCCCGAGATCGGCGCCACCGGCGAGCTCAAGACCAAGCCGACCCAGCACAGCGTCAAGGAGCTGCGTGGGATCGGCATCCAGCCCGACGTCATCATCCTGCGCAGCGACCAGCCGATCGACGACGAGATCCTCGACAAGGTGGCGCTGTTCACCGACGTCGACGTGCACGCCGTCATCCCGCTCAAGACCGCGCGCAGCATCTACGAGGTGCCGATCCAGCTCGAGCGTTCCGGCCTCGGCAAGCTGATCACCCGCGAGCTCGAGCTGCCGGGCGGCGAGCCGGACCTGGCCGACTGGCAGGAGCTGGTCAACCGCATCCGCGCGCCGCGGCCGGAGGTCGAGGTCGCCATCGTCGGCAAGTACACCGAGCTGCCCGACGCCTACATCAGCGTCAGCGAGGCGCTGAAGCACGCCGCGCTGCACCATCGCGTCGACGTGAAGGTGCGCTGGATCCGCAGCGAGCATCTCGAGCGCATCGAGCCCGAGGAGGTCGCCGGCGAGCTGGCTGGCGTCTCCGGCGTCCTGGTGCCGGGTGGCTTCGGCTATCGCGGCGTCGAGGGCAAGGTCCGCGCCATTCGCTGGGCCCGCGAGAACGAGATCCCGTTCCTGGGACTGTGCCTGGGCCTGCAATGTGCGGTCATCGAGTTCGCGCGTCACGCGCTCGGCACCGACGACGCCAACAGCAGCGAGTTCAACGTGTTCACCGAACACCCGGTCATCGACCTCATGCCCGACCAGACCGCTGTCACCGACAAGGGCGGCACCATGCGCCTGGGCCTCTACCCGGCTCGCCTCGAGGCGGGCACGAAGGTGCGCGACGCGTACGGCGACGAGGTCGTCTACGAGCGCCACCGTCACCGCTTCGAGGTGAACAACGCCTACCGCGAGCCTCTGGCCGATGCGGGCATGCGCTTCTCGGGCGTCTCGCCCGACGGACGGCTCGTCGAGTTCATCGAGCTCCAGGACCATCCGTTCTTCGTCGCCACCCAGGCGCATCCGGAGCTGAAGAGCCGGCCCAACCGCCCCCACCCGCTCTTCCGCGAGTTCGTCGGCGCGGTCGCGCGGCGCGCCGGCATCGAGCCGGCCGGCGATGAGGGCACCAGCCGCTCGGCGAGCTCGGCGGTTTCGGGGAGGGCATGACCACCGCCGCCCGCGGTCGACGCCGGCGAGCGCCGGCGTTCGATCTCGATGCATACCAGCGTGAGCTCGAGACGTTCGGTTCCGCGCGTGGCGAGGCGCGCTACGCGGCGCTGACCGGCGGCCCGGCGCTCGTGACGGCGCCGCTCTACGAGCAGCACGCCTCTCTCTTCGGACGCGATGCCGTCGAGGCACTCACCAGGCTGCGCGACGGGGATGGCGCCGAAGCTCGGCAGGCGGCGGCGCTGCTGCCGTTCGCGGCCGAGGGCAACGTCGAGTCGCAGGTCGCCGAGCTGACGGACCGGATCGCCGCCGCCGAGGCGAGCGCGGTGGTCATCTGGCGCGGCGAGCGGATCGCCTACGCCACGGTTCCCTCACGCATTGCCGAGATCAGCGAGCGCTCGGAGCGCAACGCGCTCGACGCCAGCTACCGCGAGGCGGTCGAGGCGATCAACCCGTTGCGCGAGGAGCGGCTCGACGGGCTGCGCCGGGCATGGCAGGCGCTCGGCCATCCCGACCCGTTCGGTTTCGTGGCGTCAACGCAGGGAATCGATCTGCAGGCGATCAGCGGCCAGATGGACCGCTTCCTGGTCGAGTCCGAGACGCCGTACTTCGCCGCGCTGCGGCGCTTCCTGGCCGAGATCGACATCGAGCAAGGCGATGCCTCGATCGCCGACCTGTGGCACGTGCTGCGCGGCGTCGGCTGGGACGCCTGGTTCGCCGAGCGCCAGCTGCCCGCCGTCGTCGGCGAGACGCTGGGCAACATGGGCATCGACCTGGGCGCACAGTCGAACCTCCGCCTCGAGATGCAATCGGACGAGGGAGCGCCGTTCGCAGCGGCCGTGCCGGTCAGCGTGCCGGGTGACGTGCGCGTCGTGTTCCGCGCGGGCGGCGGCCACGCCGACTACCGCGCGCTCCTCGGCGCCGTCGGCCGGGCGGAAGCGGACGCCCATGCATCGACCGATGCGCCGGCCTCGTATCGGTATGCCGGCGATGACAGCGTCGGGGAGGCGTACGCCTGGATGTTCGGCAACCTCACCGTTGAGGCGGACTGGCTGGCCACCGAGCTGCGGATGTCGGAGGACGAGATCGTCAGCTGGCTCGACTTTGCCGCGTTCCGGATGCTGCACGACATGCGGCGCACCATCGCCAGCGTCTCGTACCAGCGGCGTTTGCACGGCCCCGGCGGCACGGCGCTGCATCGGGCCTACTACAGCGGCACGCTGAGCCTGTTGACCGGCGTGCGGCATCCCGAATCGAGCTACCTCGCCGACGTCCCGGAGCACCTCGGGGACGTCGGACGCTTCCGCGGCTGGTGCCTGGGGACCACCCTGGGCGACCGGCAGCGGCAGCAGCACGGCGCGAGCTGGTGGCGCAATCCGGCGGCCGTGGCCGAGCTCACCAGGGGCTGGAGGCGCGGTCGAGAGCTGAATGCGGACGCGCTGGTTGCGCATGTCGGGTATGATCGTCTGGATTGGCGACCGATCCTGCGTCAGATACGGACGCAACTCATCGGCGAGATGAGTGGATACGGCGGACCCAACATCACCACCCGCGCCGGCACCCGCAAGGTCTGATCACCTCCGACCGAGGCGCACGCCCCGCGCATCACTAGGTTCCCGAGAGGTTCATGAACGACGAAGCACGACCCCGCCGTGGTCGACCGCGACGCCGCTCCGATGGGAGCGGTGGCCAGCGCCGGCAGTCGACGGCACGCGCCACCTATCCGCGGCGCCGTAGCGAATACGGGGCCGGGCAGTACTCCTCGATCTACGCCGGTCCGTTCCCGACCGACGAGGACGGCGAAGACCAGGGGCTGAGCCTCGCTGCACTCCAGTCGAAGCCAATCGAGGAGCTGCGCGAGCTCGCCGGCGAGCACGGCATCGAGAACGCCGACGACCTGGAGCACTCGGACCTCGTGCTGAAGCTGCTCGACGTCGTGCCGCTCGCGCCGCCGAAGTCCGAGCAGAACGGCCAGCCTCAGCAGCCCGGCCTGGCCGAGGGCGTCCTCGAGATCGTCGACGAGGGGTTCGGCTTCCTGCGACGCCACGGCGTCATGCCGTCGCACGACGACATCTACGTCAGCTCCAGCCAGGTCCGCCGCTTCGGCCTGCGCACCGGTGACAAGGTCACCGGCCAGACGCGGCCGCCGAAGGACCAGGAGAAGTACTGGGGGCTGCTGCGCGTCGACACCGTCAATGGCGTCGAGCCCGAGGTCGCCAAGCGGCGACCCTACTTCGACACCCTGGTTCCGGTCTTCCCGGACCAGATGTTCGACCTCGAGACCGACCAGAAGAACCTGACCCAGCGGCTCGTCAACCTCATCGCACCGATCGGCATGGGACAGCGTGGCCTGATCCTGTCGCCGGCCAAGGCCGGCAAGACGACCGTTCTCAAGCAGATCGCCCACGGCATCACCGAGAACTATCCCGAAGCCCTCCTCATGGTCGCGCTCATCGGCGAGCGCCCCGAGGAGGTCACCGACATGCAGCGCAGCGTGAAGGGCGAGATCTACGCGTCGACCTTCGACGAGCCGACCGAGAACCATACCCGCGTCGCCGAGATGACCCTCGAGATCGCCAAGCGGCAGGTCGAGACGGGCCGCGACGTGGTGATCCTGCTCGACTCGATCACTCGCCTTGCACGCGCCTACAACCTCGCCCTGCCGGCATCCGGCAAGACACTGTCCGGCGGTGTCGACCCGGTCGCGCTCTATCCGCCGAAGCGCTTCTTCGGCGCGGCGCGCAACATCGAGCACGGCGGCTCGCTGACGATCATCGCCACCTGCCTGGTCGACACCGGCTCGCGGATGGACGACGTGATCTACGAGGAGTTCAAGGGTACCGGCAACATGGAGCTCGCCCTCGACCGCAAGCTCAGCGAGAAGCGCATCTTCCCCGCGATCGACGTCCTGCGCTCCGGTACCCGCCGCGAGGAGCTGCTGCTCGACGAGAACACCCTGAAGATGGTGTGGACCATGCGCCGCATGCTCTCCGCGGTCGGCCCGAACGAAGGGATCGAGCTGCTCATGCAGCGCCTGGGCAAGACGAAGAACAACGCCGAGTTCCTCGTCTCGCTGACCAAGTCCGTCGAGGCCTCCGAGCGCTAGCTCGTTCGTGTCCCTTTCGCGCGGGCGTTTCCTCGTCCCCCTCCTGGTGCTGGCGCTGACCGCCTGCGGCAGCCAGCCGTCGCCGTCCCCGGTCGTCTCTCCTCCCGGACAGACCGATGCGTCGCCTGCGGCGCCGAGCAGCGCGCCGCCTTCGGGCGGCGTCATCGGTGCCCCCGGCTCGTCGAGCGAGATCTACGCGCCGAACCCGAAGGCGATCACCGTCGCCATCGATCCGGGCCACGGTGGCTGCCTGGACTGGGGTGTCCCCGATCCGTCGAAGCGCGGGACGGCGTACTCCGAGAAGGCGATGACCCTGGGCATCGGCCTGGCGCTCCGCGACATGCTCGAGGCGCAGGGGATCACCGTGGTGATGACCCGCGACGGCGACGTGGCCCTGGCCGGTGATGACTACCCGCAGCTCGGCTGCAGCGGGCCCGCCTGGCGCGACGTCGACGGCGACGGCCAGGCCGGCTTCGAGGAGAGCGGCCGGGTTCGAACCCGCGACGAGCTCCAGGCGCGGATCGACGTCGCGAACCTGGCTCGCGCCGACGTGCTGGTCAGCATTCACATCAACTCGCCGACCCAGGACGGCGTGCCCGTCAGGATCGCGTTCAGCGAGACGTACTACGACGACGAGACGCCGTGGGGCGTCGAGCGCACGAAGCGTCTGGCCGAGGACGTCCAGTCGGGCGTTGCGCGCGCGTTGACGGGCGTGGACTACGACCGCCAGGATCGGGGCGTCGAGGCGCGTGCCTTTTACCTCATCGCGCGGCAATGGGCCGCCGGCGACACCTGCCAGACGCCGGGCGACACGTGGTGCTCGCCACACCGCGGGCTGCAGACCCCGGGGGTGCTCAGCGAGGTCGGCTCGATCAGCCTGCCTGCCGAGCAGGACCTGCTTGTCACGGAGCCTGGCCAGCTGATGGTCGCCTCGGGGATCACCAAGGCGCTGGCGAGCTATTTCGCCGACCGGCCGCTGGCGGTGCGCTACGACGCGCTGCTGCCCGGCGGCGAGGCGGGCGTGCGCCCGGCTGAGGTCCCCGGCGACGGCGCGCCGTTCGTGGCGACCGCGCTCCCTGCCGAGGCTGTCGCGGACGGCGTCGCCACCATTCCGATGCGGCTGACGAACACCGGCACCGCCGCCTGGCCGGCCGGCCTGCGACTGCTCGCCGGCTGGCAGGCGAGCGACGCGCCGTATCTCGCCGCTGCGCCATCGCAGCTCGAGCCGCTCGACGTCGACGTGCCGGCGCTCGCGCCCGGGGAGTCGGTCGAGGTCACCGCCTCGCTGCCGATTCCGGGCGTCGCCGGACGACAGCTGGCCTGGATCACGCTCGCCGGCGACCACCCGTTCACCGACGACGGATCACCGGCCCTGCAGCTGGCTCGCGAGGAACGTTGACCCGACCTCGTTAGCACTGCTACCATCGGCTCGCGCGACCTTGGCCGGCGATTTCATCGCTTCCGGCTCCGGGGATGAGCGAGGTCGAGCAACCGAGAACCACCGCGTGCATCGCCTCGGAGCTTCGTATTGCCCGACCTGCGACAACCGCTTCGCCGCGTCACCGGATCACGCCTGCTGGCGCGCACGACCGCGCATCTGCTCGTGATCGGGCTGCTCGTCGCCAGCTCGGCGTTCGCCTTCGTTTCCGCGCAGACCTCCGACATCCCGCCTGACGATGGCTTCCGCGACGTCGCCTTCGCCATCGTCGGTCAGGCGCGTGGCGCCGACATCGACAACGGAGTCGAGCAGAGCGCGATCTACAACCTCCAGGCCGATCCGCTCCACAACGACCCGATGCTCTCGCGGAAGTCCGGACCCACTCAGCCGCCGACGCCAGCCGCGACGCCGGTCAAGCCACCCCCCGCATCGCCCGAGCCGCCGAAGGCTGGCGCTGCGACGCAGCTCGGGATCGCGACCGCGTCGCGCAGCGGACGCCTGCTGTGGCCCGTGCCAGGCGGGGTGATCACCCAGTACTACCATGCCGGACACCTGGCCCTCGACATCGCCGCGCCGTACGGAACGCGCGTGAACGCCGCGGATGGCGGCGTGGTGGTCTGGGCCGGCTGGCGCAACAACGGTGGTGGCTACGTCGTGCAGATCGACCACGGCAACGGCCTGCAGACCGCCTACAACCATCTCAGCGCGATCTGGGTCCGGGTCGGCCAGCAGGTCGCGCGCGGCCAGGGCATTGCGGCGGTCGGCTGCACCGGCGACTGCACGGGCCCGCACTGTCACTTCGAGGTCATCGTCGGCGGCGTCTTCGTCAACCCGCTGCGCTACCTCTGACCGGCAACTGAGCGCCCGCGGGCTATCCTGCCGGGCATGTTCGCCGACCACGTCCGCATCTTCGTTGCAGCCGGTGACGGTGGCGACGGTTCTGCGTCGTTCCGTCGCGAGGCGCACGTCCCCCGTGGCGGCCCGGACGGCGGCGACGGTGGCCGCGGCGGTGACGTCGTGCTGCTGGCCGCCGCGGGCATGACGACGCTCGGCGACTACCGTCGGGCTCGTCACTTCCGTGCGAAGCCCGGCGGCAACGGCGGGCGCCGGCGATCGCATGGCCGCAACGCAGCCACTGTGGAGCTACGCGTTCCGCCCGGCACCGTGGTCCGCACCTCGCCCGACGGCGAGTGGCTGGGCGAGCTGCTGGAGCCGGGGGATAGGCTGGTGGTCGCACGCGGCGGCCGCGGCGGCCGCGGAAACGTCCATTTCGCCAGCTCCACCCACCAGGCGCCGAAGCACGCCGAGAAGGGCGATCCCGGCGAGGAGCGCTGGATCGATCTCGAGCTGAAGCTCATCGCCGACATCGGGCTGGTCGGGCAGCCGAACGCCGGCAAGTCGACGTTGCTGGCGGCATTGACCGCCGCGACGCCGCGGATCGGCAACTATCCGTTCACCACGACCAGCCCGAACCTCGGCGTGGTGGAGCTCCCCAACGAGCGCATGGCGGTCATCGCCGACGTGCCGGGACTGATCGAGGGCGCGCACGAGGGCCAGGGGCTCGGCCACGAATTCTTGCGGCACGTCGAGCGCACCAGAGTGCTGGTCGGCGTCGTCGACGGCGCGGCGGCGGATCCGATCGCCGAGTGGCAGGTCGTCGCCGACGAGCTGCGGCTGCACGACGCGACGCTTCTCGACCGCCCGATGCCGATCGTTGTCACCAAGCTCGACGTGCCCGCGGTCGCCGAGCGCTGGCCCGGCCTGCGCGCCGGGCTCACCCACGACGGCCAGGTGCCGATCGGCGTGTCGTCGCACGATGGCACGGGCCTCGACGAGCTGCGGCTCGCGCTTGCCGAGGCGCTCACCGATGCCGACGAGCGCGAGCGCGAGGAGGTCGAGCGCGGCGAGCTGCTGGTGCATCGGTTCGATCCGCTCGAGGAGGGCTGGGAGGTCGTCGCCGAAGCCGACGGCCTGCGTGTGCGCGGCCGGCGCGTCGAAGAGGCCGCCAACCGCACGAACTTCGACAACGAGGAGTCGCGCGAGCGCTTCCAGCGACTGCTCGAGCGGCTCGGGATCGAGCCGGAGCTTCGCCGCATGGGAGCCGGGGACGGGATGACCGTGCGGATCGGTCGCGCCGAGCTCGAATGGGGCGAGGACGAGTGAGCCCCTCGAGCGTGCTGCTGGCGCCGGCGCGGGGGCCGGCCGCGGCCACGCCGCGACGGCACGGAACCACGAAAGCATCGTCGGCACGCGAGAGCGTGGTTGTCGACAGTAGGCGCATCGGTATCCTCGGCGGCACCTTCGACCCTCCGCACGTCGGGCACCTGTGGCTGGCCAGCTTGGCCGCCGACGCGATGCGGCTCGACCGCGTGCTGTTCATGCCGGCCGCGCAGCCGCCGCACAAGCGCCGCCGCAAGATGAGCAGCGCGACCGATCGGCTGTTGATGACGCGGGTCGCGATCGGCCACGATCCGCTCTTCGAGCTGTCGGCGATCGAGATGGAGCGGCCCGGGCCGTCGTTCACCATCGACAGCGTCCGTCAGCTGCTGTCCGACTACGGCGGCGAGGCGCAGCTGTTCCTGGTCATGGCCGCCGACTCGCTCGAGCAGATCGACACCTGGCGCCAGCCGGACGAGCTGCTGGAGCTCATCGAGTGGATCGTCGGTCCGCGGCCGGGCGCGACGCTGCCGGACCGCGACTTTCTGGCCGCGCGCTTCGGCGCGCGTGCCGAGCGGATCCATCTGCTCGACGGGCCGTCGCTCGACGTCAGCTCGTCGGAGATCCGCCGGCGGGTGGCGGCCGGTCGGGTCATCCGCTACCTTGTGCCACGTTCGGTCGAGGAGTTGATCGTCGACCGTGGCCTGTACCGTGCATCGGGCAGCCGGCAACCCACCGCGCAGAGGAGCTGAATCATCGAGGACCGGATCGTCGAACGCGAACCGATGGAGCCCGGCGAGCTTGCGCATCGGATCGTGGATCTCGCCTCGGATAAGAAGGGCGTCGACATCGTCATGCTGCGCACCGCCGAGCTGACGACCATGGCCGACTACTTCGTGATCTGCTCCGGACGCAGCGATCGCCAGGTCCAGGCACTCGCCGGCGCCATCGTCGACACGCTGCGAGAGGAGGGCGTGCGGCCCATCGGCGTCGAGGGCCAGTCGTCGTCACGCTGGATCCTGGTCGACTACGGCAGCGTGATCGTGCACGTCTTCGCCCCGGAAGAGCGCGCCTACTACGGGCTCGAGCGCCTGTGGAGCAACGCCGCGCAGGTCGTCCGCGTGGTCTAGTACCGCCCCGGTACTACCCGGTACTGCACCGGTGCTCCTATTGAGGCCGATGCGCGGCGCACCCATCCTGCCGGCCATGTCCCGGCACACGCGCGCGCCGCGCCGCACCGATCGTCGCAACGAGTCCTGCCGCTTCTGCGGCGGCGAGCTGCTGGCCAGCGTGTTCGACACCGTCTTCCGCAGCGAGGGCAATGCGGCGGGCTCGATTGCCGTCGCGGACCAGCCGGAGAGCGGACCGGGCGACGAGCGCCTCTTCTTCGCGATTCCCGGCGCCCTGTGCGTGCCGTGCCGGCAGCTCTACGTCGACCAGCAGCTCATCGGCATCCTCGGCCTCGGCGACGCCCGCTGCACGTTCGCCATCGAGAGCGACCGGGTGCTGCGCGCCGGCGCCGTCTGACCTCCGGGCTTCGTCGTCAACCCTTGCGGGCGCCGAGCAGGTGCTCGCCGAGCCAGGCGCTCAGCGCCGGCGCCGGCTCCATCGCGTTGGACTTGATCGCCAGGTCCGCCTCAAACAGCCCGTCCAGCATCCCCTCCAGCTCCTCGTTCGAGTAACGCTTCGCCGCGTCGACGAGGCGTTCCGCGACCCGCGCATTGCCGCGCCCGATCCGCTTCGCCATCTCGCTCGCCGGCGTCCTGCGCGCCGCGAGGTCGCGCGCCGCGAGCAGGTCGGCGACCCGTCCCTCGAGTGAGGCGAGGATGCGCAGTGCCGGCTGGCCCTCGTCGAGCGCTCGCTGCAGGGCACGGGCCGCCGCCGCCGGTTCGCGGCGGTCGATCGCATTGCTGATGGCGAAGACCGATGCCGGACGCGTGTCGGGCGTCAGTGCCTCCACGTCGGCCGCGCCGATCGCCCGCTCGCCGGCGTAGGTCGCCAGCTTGCGCAGCTCGCTGTCGGCGACACGGGTCTGCTCGCCGCGCTCGATATCCGACTCCCACACCGCGCCGCCGATCCGTTCGGCGAGCAGCGCGGCGGCGCGCGGCTCGATCTCGACGCCCATCGCTTTGGCATGCCCGCGGATCCAGCCGCCGAGCTCATTGCGGCGCGGCGCGTTGCGCTCGAGGACCAATCCGCCGCGCGCCATCACCGCGTCGCCGAGCCGCTTCAGCAGCGCCGGCGGCCGGCCGACATCGCGCGACGGGCGCTCCTCGACGAGCGCCAGCGCCGCCCCGTCGGGCAGCTGCTCGACGAGCGCCAGGAGGCGGTCGGTGGCACTCGTCGATCGACCGGCGGCACGCAGCGGCTGGCGCAGCACCGCGAGGTGTGCGCCGAACATGCCGACGGATGCGGCGGCGACCCCCGCGCGGTCGATGGCCGCCTCGTCCGGCATGCGCTCGGCGACGACCTCCTCGTGGTCGTCGGCGCCAATCCGCCGGGCGAACGTCGCAACCTCGCCCGCCAGCGCGAAGCTGTCGTCTCCGTGGACCAGCAGGAGCTCGACGCTCACCCTTCGGTCTCTCCGGCGTGCCAGGCGGCAGCCAGCCGCTCGACGACCTCGTCAGTCGAGATCCCGAGCACGTCGCCGAGCTCCTGCTCCAGGGCATGCGCCGGGCGCCGGGCCGAGTTGATCTCGCCGGCGAATTCGGGGTAGCGGCGCGCCATGTCATCGAGGCGCTCGTCGAGGGTCACGAACTCCTGGGCGACGTGCTTGTCGGCGAGCGAGACGAGCACCGACGGCCACCCGATCGGGAAGCGCTCGTCGTCGAGCAGACAGCTCAGCGGGTGCGAGGCGACCGGCACTGCCAGCTCGTCGTAGCCCATCTCGCTCAGCCAGCGGGCGCCGACGATGCCGTGAGGCTCACCCGAGGCTCGCGTTCGCGGCTTGTCGATGTCGTGGAGCATGGCGGCGACCTCGACGAGGCGCACGTCGACCGGGATCCCGGCGTGAAGCACCATCCGCGCGGCCTCCGCCGCGACGCGGCGCACGCCCTCCGAGTGGCGGACGATGCCCTCGGGAAGCTCGTAGCCGGCAAGGATCTCGCGGGCGTGGTCGAGTCCGGGAACGGCCATGGACCGATGCTACCCGCAAGCGGCAGCAGCCGGGCGAGTGCCCGTGCCGGCCGGCTCGGATCACGCGCGACCCGGCTGACCACCTCGTACGAGCGGCCGTCGCTTATCACCTCCACGCTGCCCTCCAGGTCCGTGCGCCGCACACGGGTCCCGGCGGCGGCGAGCGCAACCAGCGTCTCGCGGCTCGGATGGCCGTACTCGTTGTCGACGCCGTCCGAGATGAGCGCGACGACCGGACGCGCACCGGCGAGCATCGGCGGCGAGGTCGAGGAATGCGAGCCGTGGTGACCGACCTTCAGCACGTCGACCGGTGCGACCAGGCCGCGCTCGGCAAGCCGCGCCTCGACCGGCGCCTCGGCGTCGCCGGTGAGCAGGGCGCTGAATGCGCCGAACTCCAGGCGGGCGACCACCGACGCATTGTTGATGTCCTCGTCGGGCAGCGGCCCGGTGGCATCGGCCTGGGTGGGGTACAGGACGAGGATCGACGTCCGAGTGTCGAGCGCGAGGCGCTGCCCTGCGCGTGCCTCGCGCAGCCGTGGCCCGGCGAGCTCGAGGAAGCGCGCGTACGACGGGTTGCCGAACGCGCGCCCCGAATCGAGCACGACGCCGACACGGTAGCGACGCAGCACCTCGACCAGGCCGGCCACGTGGTCCTGGTGCGGGTGCGTCAGCAGCACGACATCGATCTGCCGCTGGAAGAACGGCAGTGCCTCGCCCATCCGGCCGAGCGTCAGATCGGGATCTGGTCCGCCGTCGATGAGCAGCGTCCGACCGGTCGGACCCTCGATCAATATCGCGTCTCCCTGCCCGACGTCGAGCATGGTGAGGTGCAGCCGGCCGTCGGGCAGGGAGGCGAGCGTCAGTGCGCCGAGCAGCAGCGTGCTGAGCGCGAGCAGGCCTCGCGGGCGAGCGAGCGCGCGCAGCAGCGCGGGCATAGGCCTGGGCTCGCCGGTCGGGGTGGCGAGTTCGAGTGCCTGGAGCGGATCGGGCACCGCCGTCGAGTGGCGTGAACGCAGCGACACTGTGGCCAGCAGCGGGTACCACAGGAATGCCAGCCAGCCGGGCGCCGTGAGCGGGACCGATGCGAACGGCACTGCCGCAGCAGCCTTGCCGGCGAGCACCATGAGGTGCAGGTAAAGCCAGGCGCTGCCGCCGGCCAGCCAGGTGGCCGTATCACCGAGCAGCGGGACGTGGAGCGCGGCGTCGATTGCACCGATCGGCGCGCACACGGCGCAACACAGCATCACCAGCGGGACGAGCGGCACGACGACCACGTTGGCGAGGGGCGCGACAAGCGACAGGCGTTCGAAGTTCAGCAGGATCACCGGCAGGGTGGTCAGCTGCGCGGCGAGGGTCAGCGCCACCGGCTCGCGGAGGAACGTCGGCAGCCGCCGCAGCCGCGCCTCGACCGTGGCGCCGAACCAGATCAGTCCGCCCGTCGCCAGCAGCGACAGCTGGAAGCCAACGTCCCACAGCACCGGTGGCGCGGCGAGCAGCATCACCAGCGCCGCGAGCAGCAGCGCGCCGGCGGCGTGCGCCCGCGAGCCGCCGAGGCGCGCGATGAGCATGGCGGCCGCCATCAGCGCCGCCCGCACGACCGACGGGCTGGATCCGGTGAGGACGACGTAGCCGGCGATCGCGCTGACCGTGGCGACCGGCACGATCCAGCGTCCGCCGGGGCGCCGGCCGAGCGGACGCAGCGCCGCCGCCACGAGCGCCGCGACGATGGCGATGTTCCAGCCGGAGATCGCCACCACGTGGGTGAGCCCGGCCGTGGCGAAGGCGTCGCCGATCTCCGGGCTGATGCTGCTGCGCACGCCGAGCAGGATCCCGGCGCCGAGCGCCGCTTCCGGCTCGGGAACGGTGCGGTTCAGCCCATCGAGCAGCCAGCGCCGAACCGCGTTCGCGATCTCTGCGCCGGGACCCAGCCGGTGGCCGACCACTGTCGCGTCGTAGGCACGCGCAATGGCGCCGATGCCCTGGCGAGCGAGGTAGGCACGATAGGCAAAGCCATCGAAGTCGCGCGGTTCGTCGAGCGCGGCGCGCAGCGCGATCCGGTCGCCCGCGCTTGCCTCGGTCGATCGCGGCAGCCAGACGAGCACGCGTCCCTTCGCCGGTTGCGGTGCGTTGTCGCGGGTCGCTGCCGTGATCTCGTCGAGGATGAGCTGCGCGCGTTCGCCCTTCGGGCGCGGCTCCTCGACGAGCGTGCCGCTCAGTCGCCACTCGGTCGAGCCGACCAGGGAGCCGACGCTTCCCGGGCCGGTGGGCAGGCCCGCCGCCGCGCCGCGCCACGCGCCCAGCCCGAGGCCCACCGCCAGCGCGGCACACACGACAAGGATTCCGGCGCGGCTGGCACGCGCCGCGGCCGCCAGGAGCGCGGCGCCGGCCAGCAGGGCCGGCGTGACCGCGGCCGAGAGCAGGCCGGCGTCGGCCAGCAGGATGCCGGTCGCCATGGCGGCGACGACGCCCGGCAGCACCAGCGCCGAGGGCACCACGATTATCGCCCTGACGCTCGACCTCAGACCGTCACGAGGTCGCGGATCTTGTCCAGCTGGCCGTTGTTCAGCACCTTGCGCTCGACGAGCTCCTCGAGCGTCGCGAATGGCTGCTCCTGCCGGGCGGCGACGATCTTCTGCACGGTGACCGGACCGATGCCCGGCAGGGCGTCGAGCTCCTCCGGCGTCGCGGTGTTGAGGTTCACCGGTCCGCCGCTCGTCGCGCCGCCGGCCGCGGCCGAGCCGCCCGAGCGCGGCGCCGCGACGCCGACGATCGGCACGTAGATCTGCTGGCCGTCCGTCAGCGGCGCCGCGAGGTTGAGCGCCGCCGCGGCCGCGAGGATGTCAGCGTCCTTCGAGTAGCCTCCGGCTGCGGCGATCGCGTCGCCGAGGCGGGCCCCGGCCGGCAGCTCGACGATGCCTGGCCGCGCGACGCCGCCCTCGACGTCGAGCAGCAGCATCCCTCCGGCTGCCGGGCTCGCGCTGACAGCGGCCGAGGGCGCGAACGCGACGCCATCCGACGGCGCCGGCGCTTCCGCAGTCGTCGCCGGAGCGACGAGCAGCCAGGCGCTGAGCGCCACGGCGATGAGCGCCGCGCCGGCGGCGCCGAAGAGGAGCTGGTCACGTGGCGCCATGGAGCCTCCGCTCGGGAGGCGAGCGCGGGACGTGGATCTGCGTCCGGAGCCCGGCGTCCGGGCACTCGACGCCCGGCTCCGGAAGCAGGGCGGCACCATACCGCACCGCCCATTACCGCACGCTTACCAGCGGCTCAACGCCGCCGATGGGACGTCAGCGAGGCGTCACCACGTTGACGAGCTTGCCAGCGATGTACACCACGCGCGCCGGCTGTCGTCCCGCGAGGTACCGCTGCACGTGCTCGGACTCGAGTGCCATGCGCTCGATCTCCTCGGCGGGGGTGTCGGGCGTAACCACCAGCCGGTCGCGCAGCTTGCCGTCGACCTGCACCGGCAGCTCGATCGTCTCGGCCACGGCCAGCGCCGGATCGTAGGCCGGCCACGGCTGCTGGTGGATCGAGTACGGCTGCCCGCGGCGCGCCCACAGCTCCTCGGTGATGTGCGGTGCCATCGGCGCCAGCAGCAGCAGGAGCGTGTCGACTGCCTCGCCGAACGCCGCCGAGCCGGCGACACCGCTCTCGCGGGCGCGCGTGATCGTGTTGGCCAGCTCCATGAGCTTTGCCAGCGCCGTGTTGAAGCGGAACGCCTCGACGTCCTCGCTCACCTCGGCGATGGTGACGTGCGTGGCTCGGCGCAGCGCACGCTCGATCTCGTCGCGTTCGACAGCCACCGGTGCGGAGGCATCGGTCTCGCCGGGCAGCGACATCGACCACACGCGGCCCAGGAAGCGATGCACACCGTCGATCCCGGTCGGATTCCATGGCCCACCCTGGTCCCAGGGCCCGATGAACATCAGGAAGCAACGGACGGCATCGGCCCCGTAGCGCTCGACCAGCTCGTCGGGGTTGGCGACGTTGCCGCGCGACTTGCTCATGCGCTGGTGGTCGGCGCCCAGGATCTGGCCCTGGTTGCGCAGCGCGGTAAAGGGCTCGTCGAACGACAGGTGTCCCATGTCGCGCAGCGCCTTGATGAAGAAGCGCGCGTACATCAGGTGCAGGACGGCGTGCTCCGCGCCGCCGGTGTACAGGTCGACCGGCATCCACATTCGCACGCGGTCGGGGTCCCATGCCTGCGAGTCGTCGTGCGGCGAGCAGTAGCGCAGGAAATACCACGAGGAGTCGACGAATGTGTCCATCGTGTCGGTCTCGCGCCGTGCCGGACCACCGCACACCGGACAGCTCGCGGCCAGGAACTCGGCGTCGGACTGCAGCGGCGAGACGCCCGTCGGCGCGAAGTCGACGTCGTGCGGCAGGGTGACCGGCAGCTCGTCGTCGGGCACCAGCTGCGCGCCATGATCGGGGCAGTACACGATCGGGATCGGCGCTCCCCAATAGCGCTGGCGGCTGACCAGCCAGTCGCGCAGCCGATAGCTCACCGCGAACGACCCCAGGCCGATGTCGACGAGCTGCTGCGTGATCGCGCCGATCGCATCGGTCGCGCGCATGCCGCTGAATTCGCCCGAATTGGTCAGGACTTCGTCTGCCGAGTGGGCGGTGAACGCCTCGCCGTCCGGCACTTCACCCGAAGGCGGCACGACGACGTAGCGGATCGGCAGGTCGTACGTCCGCGCGAAGGCGAAGTCGCGCTCGTCGTGGGCCGGGACGGCCATGATCGCGCCCGTGCCGTAGCCGGGCAGGACGTAGTCGGCGATCCAGATCGGGATCCGCTCGTTGTTCAGCGGGTTGACCGCGTAGGCACCGATGAACACGCCGGTCTTGTCGCGGTCGGTGCTCATCCGGTCGATCTCGCTCTCGCGACGGGCGGCGACGACGTAGGAGTCGACCGCCTCGCGCTGCGCATCGGTGGTCAGCACGTCGACCAGCGGGTGCTCGGGCGCCAGCACCATGAACGTCGCGCCGAAGATCGTGTCCGGCCGGGTGGTGAAGACGCGGATGGGCTCGACCCGATCGGCCTCGACCGGAAAGTCGATCTCGGCGCCTTCGGATCGACCGATCCAGTTCGTCTGCATCAGCCGGATCGGCTCCGGCCAGTCGATGTCCGAGAAGTCGAGCAGCTCGTCGGCGTACTTCGTGATGCGGAAGAACCACTGCTCCAGGTCGCGCTTGATGACCGGCGTGCCGCAGCGCCAGCAATGCCGGTCGACACCCTCGACCTGCTCGCGCGCCAGGACCACCTGGTCCTTCGGGCACCAGTCGACCGGCGCCATGGCCCGATACGCCAGCCCCGCCTTGAAGAACTGAGCGAACAGCCACTGGGTCCAGTGGTAATACGACGGGTCGCTGGTGACGACCTCCCGCGTCCAGTCGAACATGCAGCCCATCGTTCGGAACTGCGCGCGCATGCGCTCGATGTTGTTGGCCGTCCAAACCGCCGGGTGGATGCCGCGGTCGATCGCCGCGTTCTCCGCAGGTAGCCCGAAGCTGTCGAAGCCCATGGGGAACATGACGTTGTCGCCCTGCATCCGGCGCTTGCGCGCCACGATGTCCGGCCCGGTCGCCGCGTACCAGTGACCGATGTGCAGGTCACCCGACGGATACGGATACATCGTCAGCAGGTACTGCTTGTCACGCGGGTCGTCGTCGCGGGCGCGGTACAGCTGGTCCGCCTCCCAGCGCTCGCGCCACTTCGCCTCGTAGGTCGCGGGGTCGAACCGCTCGACGCGCGGTCTCGCCTGGGTGGTGGTGGTCACGCCTCTACCTCCTCATCGGGGAACCAGGCCATCAGCACCTCGTCGCGGAACGTGTTGTTCGGTCCGCGGTACTGGCGTCGCCGCAGGCCCTCGTGCACGAAGCCGACGTGCTCGTAGACCGCGATCGCGCGCGCGTTGTCCGGAAAGACGCCGAGCGCCACCTTCCCGAGGCCGCGCTGCTTCGCCCAGTCCTGGGCAGCGCGCATCAGTGCGGTACCGATGCCGGCGTCGCGCCAGTCATGGGCGACGCAGATCGACAGGGTGCCCATGTGATCACTCGACGCGCTGCGCTCGACGCCGATGAGCACGTTGCCGACCACGTCGCCCGCGGCCTCGGCGACCAGTGCCAGGCTGCCGTCGCCGCGGATCATCTCGCCGATGAAGAACGCCTCGGACGGCTCGCTCACCGCGGTCGGCGGCGTGATCAGGTAGCGGCCCTCGGCGCGGACCTCGGCGAACAGGTGGGCCAGGGCGCGCGCATCGGTCGGGCGGGCAGGACGGAGCGTCCAGGCACGGCCATCCCTGGTCTGCTGTCGCGTCGTGTCGATCGTCGTCATCATCGGTGCCCGCCCGTATCGGTCAAACAGAACGCCCCTCCGTCGTCAGGACGAAGGGGCTCTTCGCGGTACCACCTGAGCTTGACCGATGCCTCCGCCGAGGAGGTGGTGGAGCTGGGGGGACTCGAACCCCCGACCCCCTGCATGCCATGCAGGTGCTCTCCCAGCTGAGCTACAACCCCACGATCGGTCCACTCGTCGGCGTGGTATCGGGCGCCAATCGGCCGCGTTTGTCACGGCTGCTCGGCGGGCGAGTTCGGCGCTCACGATTGCCGGCTCACACCGTCCCGGCTCGCTGTCGTCATCGAGGGCAGCGCCTACTGCTCCCGCGTCATCGCGTTGCCGGCGAGAATAGCACAGGCGCTCGAATCGCCTCAATCGGCGGCTTCGATCAGGTCCTTCAGACGATCGAGGCTGCGCGTGATGTCGGCTTCCGCGGCCGCCGCGATCATCGACTCCATGAAGCCGGTCAGGCCGGATGCGCGGATCTCCATCGCAAACGTGATCCGTGCGCCGTGACCGCGCGGCTTCACCACCAGGCTCGCATCCGCACGCACGCCGCTGACCACCGAGTGCAGCTCCAGCAGGCTCGGTGGGTCGTAGGCAGTCACCTCGAGCGGCGCCTCGATGTGCTGCCCGAGCAGGTCACGCACGACGAGCGCCTTCGACCCGATGCCGATCGGGCCGTCACTCAGCAGCCGAGCGCTGCTGATCCCCGACTGCCAGCGGGCGATGTTCTCGAGCGACGAGGCGTAGTCGAAGACCTCCTCGGGGCTGGCGGAGATGGCGATGCTCTGCTCGACGCGCTTCACGCTGCGAACCCTAGCGGTCAGCGCCCGATCGCGTCGGCGATGCGTCGCAGGTCGGCCACCATGCCGAGGTAGGCCGCATGGCGAGCATCGGCGTCCGGCGCGCGCAGGATCGACGAGGGATGGACGGTCGCCGCGATCGGCGGCCCGAGCGTTGACGGCAGCACCTCGCCGTGCTGCACGGTCACCCGGAAGTCGCGGCTGATGAGCGACTGGGCGGCCGTAGCGCCGAGGCACACCACGGCGCGCGGCCGCACCCGCGACAGCTCGGCATCGAGCCACGGCCGGCAGGCGCGCTGCTCAGCGACATTCGGCTTCTGGTGGATGCGGCGCTTGCCGCGCGGCTTCCACTTGAAGTGCTTCACGACGTTGGTGACGTAGACGCGCCGCCGGTCGATGCCCGCCTCGTCGAGCGCCCGGTCGAGCATCTCGCCGGCCGGACCGACGAACGGCGAGCCGGTGAGGTCCTCCTTGTCGCCCGGCTGCTCGCCGACGAGCATGAGCCAGGCACCGGCGTCGCCCTCACCGAACACCGTCTGCGTGGCGTGCTCCCACAGGTCGCAGCCGTGGCACGTGGCGGCGGCATCGCGCAGCTCGTCGAGCGCGGGCGCGCCGCCGGGCACCGGTGCGGGTGGCCAGTCGGTCATGGGCCGGCGAGGAGCAGGGGAGATGCCACGGCGGCGCGGGCATCGGTCCCGATCGCCTTGCGGAGGACGCTGTCGTATGCTTCCGCGGCGCCGCCCGGGCTTGCTGTCGAGACCGGGTTCCGCGACATGAGGGGTACTTCGCGCGTGGTTCGACTGATTTCCAGCCTGGCCGTCGTGACGCTGCTGCTGGCAGCCTGCGGTGGCGCATCGGCACCGACGCCGCCGCCGCTCGACGGCAAGCAGATCGTCACCAAGGGCATGGAGGCGACCGCCAACCTGAAGAGCTTCCACGTCGCCGTGGCGCTCGACGGCGACGTCAAGGTCGAGCAGCTGGGGTCCAGCGCGCTGAAGCTCAAGGGCACGCAGCTGGACGGCGACATCGACGTCGCGGAGAAGCAGGCGCACCTGACCTTCGCGGCGCCGACGCTGCTCGGGCTGGAGGGGGAGGTCGTGGCCACCGAGGCGGCGACGTACGTGAAGACCAGCCTGACCGGGCCGAAGTGGCAGAAGCAGGCGAACGACACCGGTCCGCTGCCGAGCGAGGTCCAGGATCCGACGAAGGCGCTCGATGACCTGAAGGCGTTCCTCGAGAAGGACGGCGTCGCGGTGAAGAAGCTCGACGATATCGCCTGCGGAAGCTCGACCTGCTACCACGTCGAGGTCACCGTCCCGAGCGAGCTGCTGAACGATGCGACGGCGTCGCCGGGCACCTCGGCATCGGGCGTCCTGACCGAGGACCTCGTGCTCGACATGCAGTTCGACCGGACGAAGCTGTACCTCACCTCGGTCTCGACCAGCGTCACCTCCGACCAGGTCGGCGCGCTGCGGGCGACGGTCACCCTCTCGGCGTTCGACCAGCCGGTGAGCGTGACGGTTCCACCCGACAGCCAGGTCGACACCAGCGGTGGCGGCTTCACCCTCCCGTGACTGCCTGACCGATGCGCCCGGTCCTGGCCTCCCGCCTGCGCGACGCCTCGGTCGACTGCCGGCGGTGGCAGGCGGCTCGCCAGACCGATGCCGGGGGACTGGATGCCGGAGCCGGTGAACGTCACCGCGCCGAGCTGACGTTCGACGGCGACAAGGGACGCTTCGAGCGCGCGCTCGACCTGGTGATGCGCTACGCCATGTTCCCGGCGTCGTGGCTGATCCCGACGGTCTGCAGCGACGACGGTCGCCTGGCGCCCGACGTCACCGTGGTGCAGCGCGTGTTCATGGGACCGGTCGGGGTGGAATCGGGCGTGCGGGTGATGGACGTCTTCGACGAGGCTGGAGCGGACGCCGGGGAGGGCCGGCGGGCCGGCTTCACGTGCGGCACGCTGCTCGGCCATCCCGAGCGCGGCGTCGAGCGATTCATGCTCGTGCTGCACGAAGGGCAGATCACGTTCTCGCTCGAGTCACGATCCGAGCTGGCGACGTGGTACGCGCGCCTGGTGCCGCCGATCGCGCGCTTCTTCCAGCATCGTGCCGTGGCGGCGGCCATGCGGCACGTCGAGGAGCAGTCTCGCTGATCCTGCTCACCAATCGATCGCTGCACAGCCCGGGCGAATGCGTCGTTGGACCCGGTGTTGGGGTGGACGGCATCGGTTCAGCAGGGTCGACACTGCGGTCCGCCCGTCATCCGGTGGCGACAGAACGCTCCGCGGACCTCGCGACGTCAGCCAGCGCTTCGATGAACTCGGGCATGACATTCAGTGACTCGATCCGGGCAAAGGCCATGCCCGCTGCCTCGGCCTGCTCACGCGCGCCGATGTCGACGTCATACAGGATCTCGAGGTGATCCGCCAGGAACTGGATCGGCGCAACGAGAAGTGCGATGTGTCCGGCCGCACGCAGCTCGGGCACCAGGTCGGCAAAGTCGGGCTTCATCCACTCGCCCGGCTCATGCCCGGCGGACTGCCAGCAGAAGTGCCAGCGCGCATCGTCGAGTCCGGCGGCTGCAGCGACCGACTCCGCCGTCTCACGCAGCTGGTCCAGATAGCCGGGCTCGGCGTCGGCCACGCGGCGGGGGAGCGAGTGTGCCGTGAGCAGCACCGGCGCATCCGCCGGCAACCTCTCGAGCCCCTCACTGATGCGCTGCGCCACGGCCGCGACGAAATGGTCGTTGCGGTACCAGGCCGGCGCGAGCTCAACCTGTGGTGCGCCCGCACCGATCTCGTCGCGCGCGGCGTCCAGTGCACGCCGGTAGCCGCTCATCAGCAGCTCGGAGTACTGCGGGCTCATCACGATGCCGACCACCGCATCGCAGCCGTCGTCCGCCAGGCGGCGCAGGCCGGCGGTGGCCGAAGGCTCGCTGAACCGCATGCCGACCTCGACCCGCGATCCGTCGCCGAGCCGCTCCTCGAGGGCTGCGGCCTGTGCGCGGGTGACCGGGATCAGCGGCGAGCCGCCGATCAGCTCGTATCGGCGCCGAAACTCGACGAGCAATTCCTCGTCCGGCGCACGTCCGCCACGCACCGCCGCGAGGTAGCCGGCCAGGTCGTGGAGGTCGTCGGCCGGTGATCCGTACGTCATGAGCAGCACGCCCGTGCGGCTCATGACGCGGTCTCGCGGTGGACGAAATCGACCAGGCGGCGCAGCACGTCCGGATCGGTCTGCGGCAGGACGCCGTGTCCCAGGTTGAAGATGTGCCCCGGTCGTCGGCCCGCCCGTCGCAGCACGTCGCGAGCGCCGTCCTCGGTCGCCGGCCAGCCGGCCAGCAACCGCGTTGCGTCGAGGTTGCCCTGAATCCCGCGGTCGAATCCGATCCGCGCCCACGCTTCGTCGAGCAGCTGCCGTGCGTCGATCGAGATGAGATCGCCGCCGGCATCGGCGAGGCGCTCGAGCAGAGCTGCCGTCGAGGTGCCGAAGTGGATGGTCGGCACTGCCGTGACCGCCGAGAAGATCGACCGCACGTGCGGCGCGACATACGTGTCGTAATCTGCGGGCGAGAGGGCACCGACCCAGGAGTCGAACAGCTGCACGACCTGCGCGCCGGCCGCGATCTGCGCGTTCAGGTAGCGCGTCACGACCGTCGACAGCTTGGCCATCAGCGCGTGCCAGGCATCCGGCTCGCGGTACATGAACGCCTTGGCGATGGCGTACTCGCGGCTCGGGCGTCCCTCCACGAGGTAGCAGGCCAGCGTGAACGGTGCGCCCGAGAAGCCGATGACGCCGGCCCGGCCGTCGAGCTCGCGGCGCACCAGCCGGATGGCGTCCATCACGAACGCCACGTCGTGCTCTGGCTCGATGAGCCGGAGCCGGGCGACGTCCGCCGCCGATCGGATGGGGTTGTAGATGATCGGGCCGACCTCCGGCTGGATCTCGAGCGAGACGCCCATCGGCTCCAGCGGCAGCATGATGTCCGCAAACATGACGGCGGCATCCACGCCGAATGCGTCGACCGGCATCTGCGTCACCTGGGCGCACAGCTCCGGCGTCTTCGCCAGGGTGAGAATCTCGTACCGTTCGCGCAGCCGACGGTAATCGGCGAGGCAGCGCCCGGCCTGGCGCATGAACCAGACCGGCGTTGCATCGCCCCGCTCGTGCCGGAGGGCGGCCCCGAGGCGTTCCTCGCCCGTCGCGATGCTGGCGCTAGGCATGCGCCACCTCGGCGACGCTTGCAGCGAACGCGGTGCGCGCCGCGACCAACGTGGCGCGGAGCTCGTCCTCGCCGTGCGCCGCAGACACGAACCAGGCCTCATGCTGGCTCGGCGGCAGCATCACGCCGGCGTCGAGCATTGCGTGGAAGAAGCGGGCGAAGGCGTCCGGCGCGTCGAAGAAGACCGTCAGCAGGCTTGCGACCCGACTGATGCGGACCGCTGCGCCGGCGTCGCAGGCCGCGTCCAGCAGGCCCCTCTCCAGCCGTGCGCCGAAGTCCTCGAGCCGCTCGTAGACGCCGGCGTCCAGCTGCCGCAGCGTCGCCAGGCCGGCCGCCATGGCGAGTGGGTTGCCGGACAGCGTGCCGGCCTGGTAGACCGGGCCTTCGGGTGCGACCAGTCGCATGAGCTCGGCGCGCCCGCCATAGGCGCCGACCGGCAGCCCGCCGCCGATGATCTTGCCCAGGACGGTCAAATCGGGCGTCACGCCGTAGCGCTCCTGTCCGCCGCCCGGCCCGATGCGAAAGCCGGTGATCACCTCGTCGAAGACGAGCAGCGCGCCGTGACGCGCCGTCAGTGCGCGCAGTCCGTCGAGGTAGCCGGGCAACGGTGCGACGACACCCATGTTGGCGGCCACCGGCTCGACGATCACGGCCGCCACGTCGTTGTGCCGGAGCAGCCCCCACGCCGACTCGAGGTCGTTGAACTCGGCGACGAGCGTGTCGCGGGTGGCGCCCTCGGTGACGCCGGCCGACCCCGGCGAGCCGGTGGCGCCGGATCCGGCGCGCACGAGCAGCGCGTCCGCGTGGCCGTGGTAGCCGCCGCGCATCTTGACGATCCGCTCCCGTCCGGTGAACGCGCGCGCCACGCGCAGGGCGCTCATGGCTGCCTCGGTTCCCGAGCTGACGAAGCGCAGCCGCTCGATGGACGGCATCGCGGAGACGATCGCCTCGCCGAGCTCGACCTCGCCGGGCGTCGGGGCGCCGAACGACGTGCCCAGCACCGCTGCCCTGTCGATGGCGCGCACCACCGCCGGATGGGCATGGCCCAGAATCATCGGTCCCCAGGAGCCGACGTAGTCGATCAGCCGGTTGCCGTCGATGTCCCAGACGTGCGCGCCATTGCCGCGCTCGATGACCCGCGGCTCGCCGCCGACCGCGCCGAAGGCGCGTACCGGCGAGTTGACGCCACCCGGGAACAGGCCTCGCGCGCGCTCCATGAGCGCCGCCGAGAGGGCCGCCGAGCTCATCGGTCGGGACCCGACAGCAGGCGGAGGATCTCGCCGAGCGGACGGTGAATGCCGACGATGATCGGCGTGTCGCGCACCGTGGCGCGCCGCGATTCGGACGAGCGCAGGTCGCGAACCAGGTCCGAGAACGCGACGAGGTCATCGGTCTCGTAGGCGACGATGAAGTCCTGGTCGTCCAGCCCGAAGGAGTAGGCCAGCAGCTGGCGGACCTGCGGGTAGCGATGGCCGATCTTCATGTGCCCGTTCATCACCTTCTGTCGCTCCTCGGCGGGCAACAGGTACCAGTCGGTCGACTTGGTGAACGGGTAGACGATGAGGTATGGCGAGCGCTCGCCGGTGAACAGCGACTGCTCCTGGGTTGTCGGCTTGCGCACGTACTGCGACGGCCGGGTCATCCCGAGCAGGCTGATCGTCGGCGTCAGCCATGCGCCGATGCCGGCGGCGAGCAGTGCGGCCGCGGACGACTCGAGCTGTTCGGGGCCGTCGGCCATGCGCCACAGGAGGATTTCACCCTCGGTGCGCAACCCGATGGTGGAGTACGCATGCTGCAGGATCTGTTCGGAGGCGACTCCGGCGACGGCGCAGAAGGCATCGACGTCGCGCCGGCGCTCGGCCGCCGAGCGACGTCGCCACGCGGGATCGAGACGAAGCAACCAGGCGTGGACAAACCGTTCGTCGGTCATGAGTCGGACTCCTCGGCTAGCCAGGCGGCGGCGTCCGCCGCGAAGTAGGTGATCAGCACGTCGGCGCCGGCCCGGGCGATGGCGGTCAGGCTCTCGAGCGCAACCGCTCGCAGGTCGAGCCAGCCATTGCGTGCCGCGGCGACGAGCGACGCGTACTCGCCGGACACCTGGTAGGCGGCGATCGGCAGGGTCGTGCGTGCACGGGCAGCGGCGATCAGGTCGAGGGCCGGCAGTGCCGGCTTGACTATCACGATGTCGGCGCCTTCGGCGATATCGCGGTCGATCTCGGTGAGCGCCTCCCGGCCGTTCGCCACGTCCATCTGGTACGCCCGCCGGTTGCCCTGCTGGGGGGCCGATTCGGCGGCGTCGCGGAACGGGCCGTAGAACGCGGAGGCGTGCTTGGCGGCGTAGGCCATGATCGCCGTCTCCTGGCGACCGTCGTCGTCCAGCGCGCGACGGATGGCAGCGACCTGGCCGTCCATCATGGCGCTCGGCGCGACGATGTCAGCCCCGGCGCGTCGAAGTGAGACCGCCGTTTCGGCGAGCAGCGGGAGCGTCGCGTCGTTGTCGACCGTGTCGCCGTGGAGCACGCCGCAATGGCCGTGGCTGGTGTACTCGCACAGGCACACGTCGGCGATCAGCGTCAGCTCGGGATCGGCCTGGCGCAGCGTGCGCAGCGCCTGCTGCACGATCCCGTCGTCGGCCCACGCGCCCGACCCCTCGTCATCCTTCACCGCGGGAAGGCCGAAGAGCAGGACCGCACGCACCCCCGCCTGGCGCAGCCGGCTGGCCTCGGCGGGTAGTTCGTCGGGTGACAGCCGAAACTGTCCGGGCATGGCGCCGATCTCCTCGCGCAGCTCGTGCCCGGTTCGCACGAAGAGCGGCTGCACCAGCATGTCCGGGTGGAGCCGCGTCTCGCGAACCAGGTTGCGCAGGCCGGCCGTGCGCCGCAGCCGCCGGCCGCGTGCGACAGGGAGCGACCGTCCGGTGATGGTCATGCAATCGCCCCCATCTCGAAGTGCGCGGCCACCGCGCGCACCAGACCGATGCCCGTGTGCTCCTCCGCCACGACCGGCACGCTGAATCCGACCTGCTTCGCCTGCCCGGCGGTCACCGGGCCGATGCACAGCGCCGGGATGCGCAGCGCTTCCGCTCGCTCGCCGGCGTCGAGCAGCGCGAGCAAGCCGCGCACGGCCGAAGCGCTGTTGAACACGATCGCGTCCAGGTTCGTGGCCAGCGCCTCTTGCAGCGGACCGCGAGATGCCGGCGGTCCTTCGACGGTTCGGTACGCAATCGCCTCGGTGACCCGGGCGCCCGCGTCGCGCAGCGTCCGGCGCAGCTCGGGCGTGGCCGCGTCGGCGCGTGCCAGGAGGACGCGCCGCCCCTGGAGGTCACCGAGGCCGGCAGCGATCGCCGCACTGCGGTACTGGGTCGGGACATGATCGACGCGCATCCCGGCATCGAGCAGCGCCGCGGCGGTCGTCGTCCCGACCGCCGCGACCCGCACGCCCGGCGGGACGCGGTTGGCCAGGGGCGGGACGGCGTTGGCGCTCGTCACGATGAGCCAATCGAACCTCTCCGCGCGTCCCAGGGCGCGGGCCAGCGAGCCGTCGTCGGCGGGCTCGATCGAGATCGTCGGCACGCAGATCGTCTCGAATCCGCTGCGGCGCAGCCGTTCCCCCAGCGATGCGGCCTCCGGGCGCGGCCGCGTCACGAGCAGCCTGGTCACGCCGCTGCCTCGTCGAGCCGTCGTGCCGCCTCGGACACCACGCCTGCGCCGTCCTCGGCGCGGCCATCCACGTCGATCCGGACAAGGTGCCCGTCGGGCAGCTCGTAGGCGGCTCGCAGCCGCAGCCGCGCGGCGCGCACCTCGCCGAGGGCACCGAGCGGTGCCAGGCAGCCACCGCCGACGGTCGCCAGCAGTGCGCGCTCGGCGCCGACCGCAGTGCGTGTCGGCTGATGGTCGACGCCCGCGAGCCGTTCGCGGAGGGCCGCGTCGTCCGCTCGGATCTGGAGCGCCAGCGCGGCCTGTGCCGGCGCGGGCAGCATGATCTCGAACGGCAGGAGCGCCGCGCTCGGGATGGGGATCCCGAGCCGCTGCAGGCCGGCCGCCGCGAGCAGGAGGCCGTCGAACTCGCCGGCGCGGAGGCGGCGCAGCCGGGTCTCGACATTGCCGCGGATCGGGATGGCGACGAGATCCGGGCGGACCGCAGCCAGCTGAGCGGCCCTGCGCGTGCTGCTCGTGGCGATGCGCGCGCCGAACGGCAGGTCATCGAGCGCGGCGTCGGTGGCGGTGAGCAGCGCGTCGCGCGGATCGCCGCGCTCGAGCACCGCCCCGATGAGCAGGCGGGGATCGGTCGCGGTCGGCAGATCCTTGTACGAATGGACCACGACGTCGATCTCGCCGGCGAGCAACAAGCGCTCGAGATCCGAGGTGAACTGCCCGTCGGTGAGCTCCCAGCGGCCGCCGGGGCGTCGCTCGCTGAGGACATCACCGCGCGTTCGGACCGGTACCGGCTGCATCGGTCCCAGGCCGCCGGCGGTCATCGCGGCACACGCGATCTCGGTCTGCGCCAGCGCCAGCCGGCTGCCGCGGGTGCCGATGCGCAGCGTCCGTGGAGCGATCGGTGTGGCGGTCGTCATCGTGCCTGGGCCTGCCGTCGCAGCCGAACCGTCTGGTCGTGCAGGAGCTCGTTGACGAGCGCGATCGTCATGCGTTCCACCTCGGCAAGCTGGTCCTCCGCCAGGTCGCCGTGACCGCGAAGCCGATCCAGGTGCCGTCGCCGCGCGTCCTCGGCGGCGCTCCGCAGCTCGACGATGCGCCCGGTGGCGGTGCGCTCGGCGAGCCACGCGACGAACCGGTCGCGTTCGTCGGCGAGCTCGGCCCGCAACCGGCGTTCGACAGCGGCGGGCAGGGCGTTCGTCGCGTGACCCAGCCGGTCGAGGTCGACGAGCCGCGCGCCGAGGACCGGTCGCAGCGCCGGGTCCACGGCCGAAGGCGCGCAGAGGTCGACGACGAGGCCGCGCGATCTGCTGCTGCGCAGCAACGGGCCGGCGGTTCGCGTGGCGAGGACGATCACGCCGGGATCGGCGCCCGTCTCGGCCCCGGTCTCGAATGCGCTGTCGAGCAGCATCCCGCGGTGCGGGCCACCGGGCAGCATGTTCGCCAGCTGTTCGGCGCGCTCCGCCGAACGCGAGGCGACGGTGCACCGCGTTCCCGCGGCGGCCAGCCCTGCGGCCACCTCGCGCGCGACGATGCCGGTGCCGACGATGAGCGCGGTCTCATGCGCGCCGTGCCCCGCGATCCAGGCCAGGGCGCGCTGCGCCAGCGATCGATCGCCGCCGGGCAGCGCCGAGGAGCGCACGTGCTTCCCGAAGCGGAGGGCCCGACGCATCAGCTCGTTGAGGATCGGCCCGGTCTCGTGGCGGGCGAGTGCGGCGGTGTACGTGTCACGCACCTGGCCGAGCAGCTGCTCCTCGGCGACGACCGCGGAGTCGAGCCCGGCGACGACGGTGAGGACGCGCTCGACGGCATCGGCGCCACGAACGGCAGGCAGGGCCACGTCCTGTTCGCCGCTGTCGAGCACGGCGAGGAGCTCGGCACGGTGGCAGGTGTGCAGCAGCAGCCGCTCGGCAACACCGTCGCGGAGGGTGGCCAGGTGGTCGGCCAGGTGCTCGCGATCATCGGTCGGGAGGTCGTGGAAGGTGCCCGCGATGACGACCAGGCGGTCGAGATCGGTGCCGGGCGCGGAGGTTGGCGGCCGATCCATATCGGTCAGGGGGTGATGGGACAAAGGCTGGATCCCGCTGACGGGTGCAGAGCTGGTGGCTCGCCAGCCTAGGCAGGGCGCCGGCCGAGGGTCAAACCTAAGTCATAGATTTGCGGCTTTGTGCGGAGATTCGGCCGGGCGGCCGTTCGCTGGCCGTGAACCCTCCGGATGCATGTCAGGCGTGCACGACGCACCCCGGAGTGCCCTCGAGGCGTTCGGATTCACACGTCCGCGTGCATGCGGGAGGGTGCGAGGGCGGTTTGAGCGGGAACCGGCGCACAACGGTCGCGTGGTGTGCATCGGGAGGATCGGCGCTCCAGGAAGGGAGCGGAGCGAAGCGTGGTGGAGATGAGGGGACTCGAACCCCTGACCCCCGCGATGCGAACGCGGTGCTCTCCCAGCTGAGCTACATCCCCGGGCCGCCGGGAGTATAACAAAGCCTTGCTGCTAGAACATCCGTTCTATATGATCGACCGATGCACACGCAGGCTGCCCGTCCTCTCACCGATGTCCTCGAGGCGCTGCGCGAGAAAGGCCTGCGCAAGGGGGTCGGACCGATGCCCGGGCAGGTCGACGGGCCGTCGATCTCCACCGGCCATCCTCGGCTCGACGACGCGCTGCGCACCGGCGGCTGGCCTCGCGGCTCCCTCGCCCTGCTCGATGCGCCGCTCGGCAACGGCGCGACCTCGCTGGCGCTCGCCTCGCTGGCCGCCTGCCAGGCGGCCGGTGGCCTCGTCGCCTGGCTCGACCTCGAGGGCAGCTTCGACCCGTCGACCGCTGCCCGTGCGGACGTCAACCTCGAGTGGCTGCTGCTGGCACGTCCGCGTGACACCGGCGAGGCGGTGGAGCTCGCCGCCTGGCTGGCACGCACGCGCCTGCTCGACGTCGTCGTGCTGGACCTGGGCGTGGCGGCCGTCGCCTCACGGACGCTGTCACGGCTGCCGGAGCTGCTGACCCGCTTCGGCGGCATCGTCCTGGCGCTGGCTCCCGCCGCCCGCGAGACCGTCGCCGGCGTCGCCGGGATCCGCGTCATGCTCGAGCGTCGGGCCTGGCTGTCGGTCGGCCGTGACGTGGTTGGGGAGCGGGTCGAGGCGATCGTCGCGCGTCACCGCTGGGCACTGGCCGGCGCCTCGACCGAGCTCGACCTGTGGTTCAGTGAAGGCCGGCGCGTCGACGCGCTGCTTCGGTCGCTGGCTTCGCCAGTCGCCGCCCGCGACCTCGAGCACCTGCGACCGATCGACCAGCAGCCTGCCCTCCGCGTCCTCTCCGCATGATCGATGCGCGCCTGCTGGCCCTGGTCTGGCCCGACCTCCGCCTGGCCGATGCCGACGTAGCGCCCTTCCAGCCGATGCTCGACGCGCTCGACGACCTCTCCCCGAGGATCGAGGCGGTCGACGTCGGGGTGGCGCTGGTCGATATCACGGGCCTCGGAGCGCTCTTCGGCAGCGAACGCCGGATCGCGGCACGCGCCGCAGCGCTGGCCCGCGAGGTCGCGCCGCTGGACGTCCGGGCCGGGATTGGCGACAACCGCTGGCTGGCGGTGCTCGCCGCGCGCCTCGGCCTGACAGGGGACGCGCCGCTGCGCATCCTCGATCGGTCGGAGCTTCCCCAGCTCCCGCTCACCCTGCTGCCGGCCGATCCGGCGACGCGCCAGCGCTTCTCGCTCTTCGGGCTGACGACCTTCGGGCAGCTGGCGGCATTGCCACGCTCGGCGGTCGGTGCGCAGTTCGGCGCGACCGGCGAGCGGCTCCAGCAGCTCGCGCGCGGCAACGACCCGCGGCCACTCGTCCCGCGCCGGCGTCCCGAGCGCCTCGTCGCCGAGCGCGCCTTCGAGCCGCCGCTGAGCGACGTCGGCGCGGCCGGTCTGGCGCTTCGCGCGCTCGTCACCGAGCTCGTCGACCGGCTGCGCGACCGCCACCTGGCGCCCGGACGCGCTGCCCTCGAGCTCGAGCGCGAGGATGCGGCACCGCTGCGCATCGAGCTTGCCTTCCCGCAGCCGGCGCTCGAGCCGGACTGGATCGCGCGCCTCCTCCTGTCACGCCTGGAGGCCGCGGCCCGTGGGTCCTTGCCAAACTTCAATCAGGACCGGCCAAGGCCGCCGGACCGGTCGAGTCAAGGACAGATGCAGGCACAGGAACTGGGCAAATCTATGCCGCACAGTCGGCATCGGCCCGATACCGCCGGCCCCAACCGGCCTAAGCCCGCTGTGGTCGGAGTTTGGCAAGCAGGCGACGACGAGCCAGGCGACGACGAGCCACAGGACGAGCCACGCATCGTGGGCATCGGTCTGGCCTTCGACCGGCTGAGCGACCCGCAGAGCCGCCAGCTGGCCGCCTTCGAGCCGCAGGCCGGTCGCTGGGAGGAGCTGCGCTGGTCGCTGGAGCGGGTGCGCGCGCGGTTCGGCGACGGCCGCCTGTGGCGTGCCGAGCACGTCCGCCCGAGCGCGTCGCTCGCCGAGCAGCGGTCGCGCCTGGTCGACATCGGACCATGACCAGGCTGTATGCGGACCATCCGCTGGTCCAGGTCGAGACCGATGCCGCCGGGACGCCGACCCGCCTGCGGATGGACGGCATCGGTCATGGGGAGGTGGGGATCTGCAACCGCTGGCGCGTCGACGACGACTGGTGGCGCGCCCCGGTCGCGCGGCTCTACTTCAAGCTGGTGACGCGCGACGGCCTGCTGTGCACGATCTTCCTCGACGAGATCCGCGGCACCTGGCACCTCGAGCGCATCTTCGACTAGGCCGATGACCAGGCAGATGCGATGAGCGCCAGCCCGAGGATCGCCACCAGCACGAACACCGAGCGCCGGAAGACCGGCTCGGGCAGGCGCCGCAGGATCGGTCCGCCGAGCAGCGTGCCGGCCAGCACGCCGATCGCCGCAACGACGACCACCGGCCAGTTGCCGAGCATCTCGCCGCCGCCGGTCGCCAGGTAGACCGGGATTCGGGCGAAGTCCACGACCAGCCCGATCGCCGTGGCGGTGGCCACCACCGCGCGGCCGTCCATCGGGAAGTGGAGCAGCGCCGCGGAGCGGATCCCGCCCTGGTTGCCGACCAGCCCGCCGAAGCCACCGGAGAGCGCCCCGGCCAGGATTGCCCACGGCGCGCCGCTGATCCGGAAGCGCCGCGACAGCCCGCTGGCGCCGGAGACGCCGGCGAAGATGAGGAGGATGCCCAGGACGACCGACAGCAGGGAGCTGCTGGCCGCTGCATGCAGCAGCGCCCCCACCAGGCCGCCCGCTGCGCTCGCCGCGCCGAACGTCAGCAGCACGCGGCGGTCGATCGCATCGCGCAGCATCCAGGCGCGCAGCGCCGTGGCGGCGACGTGCGGCAGGGCGACGAGCAGCACCGCGACCTTGGTGCCGTAGCTCAGCGCCAGCAGCGGCGTCAGCATGCTGCCGATGCCGAAGCCGGCGATCGCCGCGACGCCACCCGCCAGGACCGCGACCAGCAGCGTGGCGAGGAGCAGCAGGAGCATCGGCCGATGCTAGGCATGTGGCACCGCTCGTGCACCCGGCAAGCGCATGACTGATTTCGAACGGAACCCGGGGGCCATCGACGACCCGAGCGGTCGCGGCGGCCAGGATGTCGACCCGCACCGCCTGCCGCCCGGCGACACGGCCGATGACGTGGGCGGCCCGGGCGAGCCGGAGGCTGCCGAGCTCGACCTGCCGGGGCCGGACGACCCGGTGGCGTGGAACTATGTCGAGAAGGGAACGAAGGTCGTCGGCCCGAACGGGGAGAAGCTCGGCAGCGTGAAGGAGATGCTCGGCACCGACGAGGGCATCTTCCATGGCGTGGCCGTCGATGCTGACGGCCACGGCATCGTGCGCATGGTGCCCGCGGCACAGGTGACGCTGCTCACGCCATCGAAGGTCGGCGTCGCGGTCGACGCCGACGCGCTGAAGCGTCTCGAGCGCTACGAGCCGCCGTCGACCGTCACCGTCTAGCATCGCGGCGTGAGCGACTATCGCGTCGACCGGCTCTTCCCGGATCCGCAGGCCGGTCTCCTGCTCGACGAGGCGTTCGCCGACCTGGCGCTGCCCTCGCCGCCTGCCGGGCGGCCGTACGTCGCGGTCAACATGGTCACGAGCGTCGACGGACGGGCGCAGGTCGCCGGCGCGGCGGAGGGCCTGGGCTCGCGGGTCGACCGCCGCCTGATGCGGCTGCTGCGCGCCGGGTTCGACGCGATCGGCACCGGGTCCGGGACGCTGCGTGCCGCCGGATTCTGGCCGCGGCTGCCGGACGACCTCGCGGCGCGACGGCGCAGCGCCGGCATGGCGGGGCAGCCGGTCAGCGTGGTGATCGCCGGATCGACCCCCGTCCCGCTCGAGCGGTGGCACGCCGGGGACGAGCCGCGGCTCCTGTTCGTCGGACGCGACAATCCGCAGGAGCCTCCGACGGACGGCAGCCAGCTGCTTCGCGCGCCGACTGCCGATCCGGCGCCGGCGTGGATCCTCGACGCGCTGGCAGAGCGCGGGATCGCCTCGCTCCTGCTCGAGGGCGGACCGACCGCCAACGCTGCCTTCCTGGCCAATCAGACGCTCGACGAGATCTTCTGGACGCTCGGCGCCTCGCTCGTCGGCAGCGACGCCCTGGGCATGATCGCGCCGATCCCCGGCGGCTCGCCGTGGGCTGACGATCCTCGGCGCGGCGCGCTGGTCAGCGTCCATCGCAACGGCGATGAGCTCTTCCTGCGCTACCGCTTCGCGGCGGCGTAGCATCGCTCCATGGCCAACCTCGATCTCGGCCGGCTCGGCATCTGGGGCCATCTCGACAGCCTCGACATCGATGCCGCGCGCGCCTACGCGCGGCGCGTCGACGAGCTCGGCTACGGCACGCTGTGGGTGCCGGAGACCGTCGGCCGTGACCCGTTCACCCTGCTCGGCCTGATCGCCGGCTCGACGGGCTCGGTGCGGCTGGGCACCTCGATCTCCAGCATCTGGGGGCACGACGCGCAGTCGACCCGCATGGCGGCGATGACCCTCCACGAGGCGACCGGCGGCCGGTTCGTGCTGGGGCTCGGCGTTTCGCACCCCCATCTCGCGGAAAAGCTGCGCGGCCACGACTACGGCCGCCCGCTGACCCAGATGCGCGAGTTCCTGGCCGCCTACCGTTCCGCGATCTATCGAGGACCGATGCCCCCCGAACCCGTGGCCGATCCGCCCGTGCTGCTGGCGGCACTCCGCGAGCGGATGCTGGCGCTGTCAGCCACCGACGCGGACGGCGCGTTCCCGTACCTGGTGACGCCCGCGCGCGTGGCCGAGATGCGCGCGCTGCTCGACGGCGCGGTCGCCGGCGCCGACGCGCCACGTGCCACCCTGGCCGTCAGCCTGCCGGTCGCGCTCGACTCGATGGTCGACGACACGCAGGCCGCGGCACGCGGCTACCTCGCGCCGTACCTGCGCACGCCGAACTACCACGCCAGCTGGACGCTGCAGGGCTTCGAGGAGGCCGACTGGCAGAAGCCCGGCAGCGATCGGTTGGTCGACGCGATGGTGGCGTGCGGCAGCGTCGACGACGTGCGGCAGCGGATCGCCGCGTTCCTCGATGCGGGAGCGGACCACGTGGCGCTCATCCCGCTCGACGCCGAGGGCAGGACCGAGCACCTCGAAACGGTCGAGGCGTTCGCCGGCTGACGAACGCCTCGATCCTCCGTTGCCCGGCGACTCCGTTGAGCCGCCGCATCGTCAGCCGCCGATGAGCTTCAGCAGCTGGCTCTGCACGTTGGTGCTGACCACGCCGGTCCCGCCGAGGATCACCACCGTCTTGGCCCCCAGGCGCTTGATCTCGGTCGACGTCGCGGCCGGGATCGTGTCCTTGGTCACGAGCAGCAGCGGCGCGCCCTGGACCGATGCCGGTGGACCGCCGGCCAGCGCATCAGGGAAGTTCAGGCCGTTCGCCACGTAGACCACCTTCGCCCCGGTCGGGAACACCGCCTTCGAGACCGCCACGGCGGTCGACCAGCGGTCGGTGCCGGCGAGGCGAGTGACGTTGGCCGTCACCGTCTTCAGCTCGTTGACGGCCGTGCCGGAGACGACGCCCGTCCCGCCGAGCACGACGATCCTCGCCGGCTTCAGCCGCTTGAGCTCGGCCATGATCACCGTCGGCACGTCGTCCTTGGTGGTCAGCAGGATCGGCCCGTGCTGTCGCCCCGCCGCCGGGACGCCGGCGAGCGCGTCGGGGAAGTTCACGCCCGTCGCCACGTACACGACCGGCACCGGGATGGTGCTGAACGTCGTCGAGGAGATCGTCGCCGAGGTCGAGTAGCGGTCCGCGCCCGCGCGCCGCACGACGACCGACGAGTACTTGGCGAGGTCCGATTTGATCTTGTCGGAGACGACCCCGGTGCCCCCGACGACCACGATCTTCTTCGGCTTCAGCCGCGTCAGCTCGCTCGCCGTCTCGGTTGGGATCCCGGTTGGCGCCACCAGCAGGACCGGTCCGCCTTCCTTCGCCGCTGCCGGCCCGGCCGACAGCGCATCGGCGAATCCGGTCCCGGTGGCGATATAGACGACCGGCACCGGGACGGTCTTGTATCGGTTGAAGGAGACCGATGCCGCCGTCGCGTAGCGGTTCGCGCCGGAGTAGCGCACCACGGTCGGCTTCGTCGTCGGCGTCGCGGTCGCGGTCGGCTTCGGGGTAGCCGTCGCGCTCGGTTTCGGGGTCGCCGTGGCGGTCGGCTTCGCTGTCGCCGACGGCGTGGCGGTCGGCGGCGGGCTCGACAGCGAGGTGAAGCTGTGCAGGTAGTAGCCCGACTTCCGGTCGGACCCGACGACGAGCATGCCCGTCGTCGCGCTCGGATTCTGCTTGCTGGTCGACGGGTCGTTGATCGCGGTGTCGCTACTGCTCTGCATCAGCGCCGTCCCCTTGCCCGCCGGGAACGTGAGCGTGCTCAGCGGGGCCCACTTGTAGTAGACGACGCCGCCATTCTCGGACTCGGCGGCGAAGAAGTAGATGCGGCTATTGGCCGTGTCGATCGCGATCTGCGGTCGGGTCTGGTTGTTGTCCACGCCGGCGACGTCACGCAGGGTCACCCCGTGCGTGCTCCAGGCCCCCGTGGCGCTGCGAGCCGCGAGGTAGGTGACGTACTCCTCGGACTGGTCGGTCATCGTCTTCAGCGCCGCGTAGACCACGCCGTTCAGGGTTTTGAGGTTCATGTGGTCGTTGGCGATCGTCTTGCCCCAGGCGACCTTCTCGCGCGTCGACCAGGTCCCGGTGGGGTCGCCGTCGGTATGCGTCGAGAACCAGAAGCCGGTCTCACCGTTTCCATCGGCCACCTGGTCGCTCCACATCACGCCGATCTTGTTCGGGGCGAAGGCGATCACCGCCGAGATGTCGTCTGCAGCGGGCGAAGAGCCCTGACTGGGCAGCACCTGATTTGACCAGGTGAGGCCGTCAGTGCTGCTCGCAATCCACACGTCGTCCCGGGCCGTGTTGGCGTTGGGCAGCGTGTAGGTGACCCACATGCGCCCGGTCGAGTCCCGCGCGATCGTCGCCGACTCGGCGGCGCCGGCATCGATCGTGACGCCGGTCAGGATCGGGAAGCCGGCGTCCGCGGTGTAGGTGCCCGATGCGAACGTGTAGCGGAAGACATGCACGCCCGGCGTCGACGCCGAGTCGTCGGTCGAGACGACCCACAGCTTGTTGTTGGCGCCGTCGAACAGGTAATCGCCGTGCGACTTGTTGCGCTCGTCGATCTTGACGCCGGTGGTCGTCCAGGTCTGCGTCGACGTATTGAGCTGGTAGATCTCGTACTCGCCGTTGCCGCCGCCGGCCGGCAGGTGGAACAGGCCGCCCCACCACGAGCCGCCGGCGTACCAGACCTTGGACTGCGGCTTGTCGGCGGTTGCCCGGAACGTGTTGGTGGTACTGGCGGGCTGGTACTGGAAGTCCCGATAGCCGGCCGTGACGGCCACGGCGTTGCTCGTCCCCGTCGCGATGGTGACCGCGGCGACCATGGCGGCGACGAAGGCGACGAACGGCAGACGGAGTGAGCGCAGGGTACGCGCGGGCAACAGAACCTCCCCCTCGGTGCGAGGAATGATCTTCCGCCAGAGAGCAGCGGAACGATGGAGCGTGCAGCCTACCCCAAAGTACTGGCGCAGTACCAGACCCGGTGCCCGGCGCTGTTGACGTGCGGAAACGGTTTGGTCTTGATCCGCTGTCGAACTTCGTGCCGCGACTTCGCACCGGCGACTCCGGCTGCGCCGAGGGCGCACATGCCGTCCTGGTGCGCGCTAACCGAGTCCGCGGCGCCCAGCGGCGGCTTCGTCGTGCTCGGTCACGCTCAGGTCCAGCGTCAGGGTGCCTCTGCCACTCACCTAACGCGCACCAGCGCGGCATATGCGCGGTCGAAGCGAAGCGCCGGGCCTGGTGCGCTCCGGAGGCGCAGTCGCACGGCCGAAGTCCATTCGAATCGGCTGCTGAGCTCACGCCTGCACCCCCGTACCAGTTAGAACATCCGTTCTATACTGCACGGTCCGATGCCGACGCCGGACGACCCCGCCGCCTACTGCGAGCTGCACGCGCACAGCAACTTCAGCTTCCTCGACGGCGCGAGCCACGTCGAGGATCTGGTGGCCCTGGCGGCGCTCCTCGATCTCCCGGCGCTGGCGATCACCGATCACGCCGGCCTGTACGCCGCCGTCCGGCTGGTCAAGGCAGCCGAGCAGACCCAGACCGATGCCGCACGGTCCGCTGGCCTCTCCCCGGTCCGCCCCATCATCGGCCTGGAGCTGTCGATTCCCCGTGACGAGCACGAGCTGCGGCTCGCGCGTCGCGGTCGCAAGCTGAACGACCCGCTGCGTGGCGAGCGCGCCAGCCGCGGCTGGCCGGGCGAGCTGCATGCCGGACCGATGCCCGGCGACCATCTCGTGCTGCTGGCACGCGATGGCGACGGCTACACCGCCCTGTCGCGCCTGGCCAGCCGCGGCCATCTCGCCGGGGAGAAGCAGTTCCCGATCTTCGAGCGCTCGCTCGTCGAGGCGGCGCTCGACGAGGCACGCGGCCACCTCATCGGGCTGTCCGGCTGTCGCAACGGCGAGGTGCCGCGCCGCCTGCTGGCCGGCGACGACGGCGAGGCGCTGGCCACGGCGCAACGCTGGGCGAGCCACTTCCCGGAGGGAGGCTTCGGCGTGGAGCTCAGCCATCACCTGCAGCCCGACGACGACTGGCTCGTCGCACAGCTCGCCGAGCTGGCGCGGCGCGCCGGGCTGCCCACGGTGGTCACCAACGAGGTGCACTACGCCGAGCCCGGCGGGCATCGGCTTCAGGACGTCCTCGTCTGCATCCGCCACGGGGCGACGCTGACCGAGGCCCGCGAGCTGCTGCTGCCGAACGCCGAGTACCGGCTGAAGTCAGCGGCCGAGCTCGCAGCCATCGGTGCCGTCCTGCCCGAGGCGAGTGCGCGCCGGGCGTGGCGGCAGGGGATGGCCGAGGCGGCCCGCATCGGTCAGGCCTGCCGGCTGGATCTCAATTTCGAGCGCTATCGGTTTCCGGGCTTCACGGTCCCCGAGGGCGAGACGCCGTTCTCATATCTGTACCAGCTTGCACACGACGGCTTACTGCGCCGTTACCGGCCCATTACCAAGCGCGCACTGCAGCAGCTGACCCACGAGCTGGACATCATCGAGCGGACGCACCTCGCCGAGTTCTTCCTGATCGTGTGGGACCTGATGGAGTTCGCGCGACGGCGCGGGATCATCGGGCAGGGGCGGGGGAGCGCCGGCGACTCGATCGTGGCCTACTGCCTGGGCATCACCAAGGTCGATCCGATCGAGCACAAGCTGCTCTTCGAGCGCTTCATCAACGAGGCGCGCACGCTGCCCGACATCGACCTCGACTTCGACGTCAACCGCCGCGAGGAGGTGATCCAGTACCTGTACACCACGTACGGCGCGGATCACGCCGCGATGGTCTGCACCATCGTCACCTACCGGGCCCGATCGGCCGTGCGCGAGGTGGCCAAGGCGCTGGGCTTCCCGGCGGCATCGGTCGACCGGCTGGCCAAGGCGCTCGACACGCGCGATGCCTCGGACGTTGCCCGTGACCTGGCGTTGGACGGCTCGTTCGCCTGGCTCTTCGACGAGCTGGGGATCGACATGGATGCGGCGGCGGTGCCACCCGGCCGCGACGGTCGCGGCCAGCCGGTCTCGGAGGGCGGCTGGTACCCGCCGAAGCGGCCGCGCGTCTTCGACCAGTCGGTGACCGCCATCCGATTCGAGGCGACCCAGACGAAGCGCTACGCTGCGGGCGTTGTGCCCGAGCACTTGCCGCAGCCCCGCGACACCGGGTCGCCCGGTCCGGCCAGCGAGCGGCGCGCCGTCGTCCGCGTCGATCCGGAGAGCGGGATGCCGATCGAGGAGCGACGTGCGCGGTCGGTGATGTTGATCGCTGGCGGTCCGCAACCTGGCCAAACTTCAACCAGGATCGGCTTAGACAAAGACAAGGCGTCCGGGATGGGTGGCGGCGACGGAAATCGGCCCGCAAACCCCGCAAATCTTGGCACCCAAGGCGCTCGGAAGCCATCCGCGGCCTCGGCGCCCGGTACTCGCCTGCCTAAGCCCGGTGTCATTCAAGTTTGGCAAGAATCGGGCGAATCAGGCGCGGATGCGACGGATGCGACCGATGCCACCGATCCCACCGATGGGACCGCAGCCACGGCAGCCACCACTCCCCACGCCGCTCCCCGCAACCGGTGGCAATGGCTGCTCCAGCTGTGCGGCGAGATCGACGCCTTCCCGCGTCACCTCGGCATCCACGTCGGCGGAATGCTGGTGACCCGCACCCCGCTCATCGACCTCGTGCCGATCGAAAAGGCGACGATGCCGAACCGGGTCGTGACCCAGTACGACAAGGAGGACATCGAGCAGCTCGGCCTGGTGAAGATCGACCTGCTCAGCCTGCGCACCCTCGGCGTGGTGGCCGATGCGCTCGACCGCATCGAGCGCGACACGCAGACGCGGCCCGACCTCGATCAACTCCCCCACGACGACCCCGACGTCTTCAAGACCATCCGCACTGCCGATACGGTCGGCATGTTCCAGATCGAGAGCCGCGCGCAGATGCAGGCGCTGCCCAAAGCCCGTCCCGAGCGCTTCGAGGACCTCGTCGTGCAGGTCGCGATCATCCGGCCCGGCCCGATCCAGGGCAACGCCGTGCATCCCTACCTGCGACGGCGTGCCGGTGCCGAGGAGGTGACCTACCTCCATCCGAGCCTTGAGCCGATCCTCAGCGACACGCTCGGCGTGATCCTCTACCAGGAGCAGGTGATGCAGATCGCCATCGACGTCTGCGGCTACACGCCGCTCGAGGCGGACATCTTCCGCAAGGCGATGGGCAGCCATCGCAGCCATCGCGAGATGGAGAAGGAGCACGCGCGCTTCGTGACCGGCGCCCAGCGCACCGGGCTGACAGGCGACGACGCCGAGGAGCTCTTCAAGCGCTGCGGCGCATTCGCCGAGTTCGGCTTCGCTCGAGCGCACGCCGCGGCCTTCGCCAAGATCACCTACGACACCGCCTGGCTGAAGCTGCATTACCCGGCGCACTACTACGCCGGCATCCTCAACAACCAGCCGATGGGCTTCTACTCCCCGGCGGTGATCGTCAACGACGCCAAGCGTCACGGCATCGCCGTCCTGCCCGTCGACGTCAACGAGTCGGCATGGGAGCACGACACCCGACCGATGCCGGACGGCAGGTTCGCCCTGCGCCTGGGGCTGAGCCAGGTCAAGGGCATCGGCGAGGCCGAGCGGGAGCGTCTCACCATCGAACGTGCAACCGGTCCGTATCGGTCCGTCAGGGAGTTCGTGGCGCGCACCGGACTGGGCGAGCAGGTCATCGAACGGCTGATCAGCATCGGTGCCTTCGACTGGACCGATGCGCCGCGTCGCGAGCTGCTCTGGCAGCTGCGCAGCACCCTGGCCGACGCGAACCCCGCGCATCCCGCGCTGGGCCTGACCGATGACGCCCAGCGCACGCTGGGTGCCTCCCTGCCGGCGATGACCGATGCAGAACGGGTCGCCGCCGACTACCGCGACACCGGCGTCTCGCCGAATCTCCACGCCGTCGAGCTGTACCGCGAGCGCCTGGCTGGTGCCGGCGTGATCCCGGTGGCCGATGCCGGCCGGCGCCGGGATCGCTCGATGATCCGGCTGGCAGGGCTGGCGGTCAGCATCCAGCACCCGATGACCGCCAAGCACTTCGTCTTCATCGCGCTCGAGGACGAGAGCGGCATGATCAACGTCACCCTGCGGCCGGACGTCTACCAGCGCTACCGCGGCCTGCTGCATCGCCACCCGCTGCTGGTGATCGACGGCGTCCTGCAGGTGGAGGGCGAGGTCCTCAACGTCGTCGCGCGGCGAGTGCGCGGCGTCGACGAGGTCGTGGCCGAGACGACCCGGATGGATCTCACGCGGCAGCAGCGGATGTTCCGCTAGCCCGTATACTCGCCGCCTGACCCGATCCGGCACGAATCCGGCAAGCCTGGCCTCGCACGCCACAGTGCGAGCGCCGCAGCTCGCGTCAGGAGAGCCATGAACGCCGTCCTGCAGTCTCGCGTCGACGTCGCGCCACTGCCCGCCACGACCGCCGCGGTCGTCATCGTCCCGGCCTACAACGAGGAGGCCGGGCTGGCGGCCGTGCTGCACGAGCTCGCTCCGCTGCGCGAGCAGGGCATCGAGGTGCTCGTCGTCGACGACGCCTCGACCGATCGCACCGTGCTTGTCGCCGAGGCGGCCGGCGTGCGGGTCATTCGCCGCCGCCGTAACGGCGGCAAGGGTGCGGCCATCCGCACGGGCGTCGCGGCGGTCGACGCGCCGAAGGTCGTGACCATCGACGCCGACGGTACCTATCCGGTCGAGGCGATCGTGCCGATCGTGCGCCTGCTCGACGATCACGACATCGTCCTCGGCGCGCGCACAGTCGGGCGCGGCAACATCCCCATCTTCAACCGGCTGGGCAACACCGCGCTGCGGCTCGTGATCCGCGCGGCGTCGGGCTTCGGATCCGCGGATCCGCTCACCGGCCTGTACGGCATTCGCCGCGAGCATCTCGACGCGATGGAGCTGCGCTCCGACGGCTTCGCGATCGAGGCCGAGATCGCGGTGAAGAGCGCCCGGCTCGGACTGCGGCACGTCGACTACCCGATCGGCTACGCCGAGCGCATCGGCGAGTCGAAGCTCAACCCGGTGCGCGACGGGAGCGTCATCGCCGCCACGATCCTGCGGCTGGTGCTCGACGGCAGCCTCACCCGGCTGACGCGCCGCCGGCGACGGCGCCGCGCTCGCTTGCTGGCTCGTGCCCGGCGGATGACCCGCAGCTGATCAGCCGGCGATCCCCGGCGGACCGCTCGCCGGCCGCAACCGCCGCGCTGCTCGTCGTCGCGGTAGGAGCGCTGTCGAGCGCCGCGCTCGTCATCGCCTCCGCGGTCCGGCTCGTCTCGCTCGGGCCGTCGCTGCCGCTGCGCCTGCTGATCGGGGCGCCGCTGGTGCTGGTCATCGGGCTGGCGCTGCTCTGGATCGTCGGCCGACGCCTGTCGCCCCGCGACCTGGGGCACCGCGCGGCGGTCATGCTGGCTGCCGTCTCGTTGCCGGTCGCCGTGGCGCTGCCACTGAGCTGGTTCGCCGGCGTCTCCCGGGACGTGGGTCTCTTCGAGGTGTGCCTGCTCGTCGCCGCCGTCCTCGCCGTCCTCACGGGCGCCACGCTGGCGCTCGCCCGCCCTCCGCTCGGCGCCTGGCTTCGGCGTCCGAGCCTGGCGGGCGCCTCGCGCGCCGAGCTGCTGCTGATCGGAGGAATCCTTGTGCTCTTCGCGGCAATCGTGGTGCGGCTCATCGCGGTCCGCCCGGTGATGGGCTTCGATGAGTCGATCTACGCGCTGACCTCGCGCTGGTGGGTGAGCGGCACGCCGAACACCGGCTGGTCGGCGCACCGCTCGCCGGGGATGTCGCTGCTGGGCATTGTCGCCGTGCCGTTCGCACCGGCCGAGGCACCGTTCCGGGTGTTCGGCCTGCTGTTCGGACTCGGCGCGCTGGCGGTCACCTGGCGGCTCGGCCGGGAGCTGGCCGGGCCGGCGGCCGGAGTCGCCGCCGCGCTGACGGTCGCCACCATTCCCGACTTCCAGCTGAATGCCGGCGCGTTCCTCACCGACGTGCCGTCGGCGGCGCTGATGATCCTGCTCATGCTGCTCGCCTGGCGCTGCTTTGAGACCGGGGCCGAAGCCGACCCGGCTGGCGCGCGTCGCGGGCTGCTGCTCCTTGCTCCCGTCGCCGCGATCACGTTCTACGTCCGCTACGGCGCCGCGGTGCCGATCGTGCTGCTCGTCGCGACCGTCCTCCTGCTGTGGCCGGGGCGCATCTGGCGCTGGTGGCGGAGCGTGCTCGTCACGGCGGCGCTCCTCGTCGTGCTGCTGGTGCCGCACATGATCTATGCCACCAGCCTGCTCGGTGCCCCCTGGAGCATCGCGCTCAGCGCGCGGAACCTCGCCGCGCCGGCGTACCTCGGCCAGGCGCTGCAGATCTACCTGTCGCAGTTCTTCACCACCGTTGCGGGACCGATCGCCGGGGCGCTCGCCGTGGCCGGCATCGGGGGCGCGGCGTTCCACCTCCTGGCTCGGCGTCGGTTCGATCGCCTGTCGAGGGCGTACCTGTTCGTCCTGCTCCCGGCCCTCTCGGTTGGCCTGCTGCTCGGCCTCGTCACGCTGGCACAGACGCGCTACATCTACGTGTCGCTGATCCTCCTCGCGGTTGCCGGCGGCCTCGCCATCGCGCCGCTCTGGCGGCGCCTGCCCACGCTGCCGCGCATCGGAACGGCCACGCTCGCGTTCGTCGCGATCGCCATCGCGATGCTGAACGCAGGCACGACCATGGTCGCCGCGCAGGCGGCGTATGCCCGCACCCAGCGCGACATCGTCATCGCCAGCGAACGGATCCGGGCCGATGCGCTGGACTCCAGCCCGGGTGGCCACCTCGACTGCTCGGTGCTCGCCTTCCCGGTGCCGGCGGTGACCTGGTATTCCGGCTGCGCGACGTTCCACTTCGGTTATCCGGCACAGCCCGGTCGCGATGCACTGCTCACCGGGCCGCATCGGTATCTCGTGCTCCTCTCGGGAACGACCGTTCGCCAGCCGCAGGGACCGATGCTCGACGGCTACCTGCGCCTCGTCGAGCCGCAGCCATTCGCCACGGTCGATGACCAGGCCGCCGGCGGCATCGCGGTCCGGATCTACCGGTTCCGCACCCCCGCGAACTGACCGGCCGCCGTCGTCAGCCGGACGACGCGCCGAGGAGCGCCGGCAGCACGCTGCCGAAGAAGTACCCGACGATGCCGGCGAAGGCGCCCAGCAGGACGATCTCGCTGCCGGACTGGAACCAGCGCCGTCGGGTCCAGCGTGACTTCATGACGCCGATGCCGAACAGCACCGCCACGGTGAGCACCACCGATACGTAGGTTGCCCCGCCGCCGCTCACCGGCAGGAAGACATAGGGGACCAGCGGGAATGCCGAGCCGAGCCCGAAGGCCGCTCCCATGATCACCGACCCCTGGAATGGCGAGCCGTGCGCCTCCTCGACCGCGAGCCCGAGCTCCTTCTCGACCATCGTCTTGAGCAGGACATCGGGATGGCGCGCCATCACTGCGGCCACGTCGGCGGCGTCGGCTCGCGGCAGACCGTCCTCCTCGAGCATGTAGGCGATCTCGGCCTCGGCCTCGCCGGGCCGCTCGGCGACCTCCTCACGCTCGCCGGCGATCTGCGCGTCGAAGATCTCGCGCTGGCTCTTGCTGCTCGTGTACTCGCCGGCCGCCATGCTGAAGATCCCCGCCAGGGCCGATGCAATGCCGGCCACCATGATCGGGAAGCGGTCCGGCGTCGCGCCGGCGACCGTGCTGACCACCGCGAGGGTGGAGACGAGGCCGTCCTGCGCCCCGAAGATCGCCTCCCGGATCTCACCCAGCAGGCCGGCACGCCGGCGCTCCTCGGCGAGGTGCGCCGCGACCCAGGCACGGTCGAACTCGTGCGCGTCGAGCTCGGCGCGCACCGCCTCGTCGTCCATCCGCCGCAGGTCGTCGGCCTCCATCGCCTGATCCTAGCCCCCGCCGCTCGTCGCGCGCCGCCGCGGGAACCGCTGCGCGTCGCGCACGTCTTGAGTGCAACCAGCAATCTTCGGGAGGATCACATGTCCCGCACCGATGCGCCCCGCGCAGCCCATCGTCGCGCTGCGCTCGTACCCATCACCCTGCTCGTCGCCTTGCTGCTCGTCGCCTGCAGCGGCGGCGCCGGCACGGCCCAGCCGCCAGTGCCGGCGGCAGGGGTGGGAGACCGCCTCGCCGAGGCGCCGAAAGGAGGATCGGCGGCCGGACCGTCCGGCGCGCCGGACGCGGCCGAGGTCGATGCCGAGCGACGGATCGTGAAGACCGGCGAGATCAGCATCCGCGTGCCGAATGTCGCCGAGGCGCTCGCCAGCGTGCGCGCCACGACCCAGCGGCTCGGCGGCTACGTCGGCGGCTCGCAGGCCGGCACCCTCGAGGATGCTGCGACGCTGACGCTGCGGATCCCCGCGGACCGCTTCGATGACGCGCTGGCGGCGCTCCACGAGCTCGACGGCAAGGTCCTCGTCGAGGCGACCCGCGAGGAGGACGTCACGTCGACGATCGTCGACCTCGACGCACGGATCGCGAACCTCGTGGCCTCCGAGGCGCAGTACCGCGCGCTCCTGGCACGCGCCGAGAAGATCGACGACGTCCTCAGCGTCCAGTCGCGGCTCGACGAGGTGCGCGGCCAGATCGAGCAGCTCAAGGGCCAGCTGAAGTCGGTGAGCGGCCAGGCCGATCTCGCCACGCTGACCGTGACGCTGACGCCCGACGACAAGCCGGTCCAGCAGGCGTCGAGCAACTGGGATCCCGGCGCCACCGCATCGCAGGCGCTCGCGGCGCTGGTCGAGATCGGGCAAGGACTGGCGTCGGCGGTGATCTGGTTCGGCATCGTCTGGCTGCCGGTGCTGCTGATCCTGGCCATCGTCGCCACGCTCGTGCTGCGTGCGCTGCTCGAGCTGCGCCGGAGGCTGCCCGCCACGCCGAGCGACACGTCGGCCGGCTGAGCAAACGGCTCAGCGGATGCGCTAGACTCACCCCGGTCCTTTAAGACCGGCACCGAGATGCCGGAAAGGAGCGGGTGATGACCCAGACTGTCGCGCGAACCGAACCGATGACGCCAGCCGCCGAAGCGCGGCCGGCGTCTTTTTCGTCTCCGGAGGTCTTGCCCTCGCCCGGCCTGATTGCCCTGGAGGAGGGCAGCGTCCACCGCGGCGTCCTGCGCGGAGCACCGGTTTCCGCCGAGGGGGATCTCATCTTCACCACCGCCGCCAGCGGTTGGGGTGAGATCCTGACCGATCCCTCCTACGCCGGACAGATCGTGGTGCTGACCCATCCCATGGCCGGCAACTACCGGATCGATCCGGCCGAGCTCGAGTCGTCGCGGGTGCATGCCCGGGCGCTCGTCGTGTCGCGGCTGGTGACCCCACCCGACGGACCGGGCAGAAGCCTCGAGGAGGTGCTGCACGAGGCGCGCATCCCGGCGCTGGCCGGCGTCGACACGCGGGCGCTGACGCTCGAGCTGCGGCGCGGCGTCCGGCGGCGCGCGGTCATTCGCCGCGCGGCCAGCGCGGACAGTCCCGCGCCGGAGGACCTGCAGGCGGTCGCCGAGGCGGCCGACACGGTGCCCTGGGAGAGCGTCGACCATGTCGCCGCGGTCGCCACGCGCGAACGCCGTGTGCTGGCGCCCATCGGCGCGCGCCGTGCCCGGGCGGTCCTGGTCGACTACGGCGTGAAGCGCTCGCTGCTCGCGGCCCTCCGCCAGCGCGGCCTGGAGATCGTCGTGCTGCCGCCGGACGCGACGGCGGCCGACGTCGCGTCGAACGCGCCGGATCTCATCGTTCTGTCGCCCGGCCCCGGCGACCCGTCGCGCATGGCCGCCCAGATCGCGATGGTCGGCACGCTGGCCGCCGACGCGATTGGCGGCGGGACGCCGATCCTCGGGATCTGCCTCGGGCATCAGCTGCTGGCGCTCGCCGCGGGGGCGAGGACGCATCGGCTCGGGGTGGGTCATCACGGCGGCAATCACGCGGTGGTCGACGGCAGCGGCCGGGTCGACATCGGCGCGCACAACCACGAGATCGCGGTGATCGACGATGTGGCGCTCGCCGCAGCGGGCTACGAGGTGACGCATCGCGATCTGAACGACGGCACCGTCGAGGGCCTGCGCCATGCTTCGGGGCGCGTGGCATCGGTCCAGTTTCACCCGGAGGGAGCGCCCGGGCCGATCGACGCCGCGCGGATCTTCGACCTGGCCGTGGCCTCAGCCGCCCGATGAGTCTCGGCGAGCGCGACCTGGGCCGAGCGGCCGGCATCGCGGCGCTCGTCATCTTCGGCCTGCTGTTGCTGAGCGGCCGATCCGGCGACCTGCTGCCCTCCCAGGCGCGCCTCGGGCTGGTCCTCGCCCTGCCGGTCGTCGGCCTCGCCTTCTGGTGGTGGAACGAGCCGGTCCTGGTGGTCGCCTACCTCCTGTTGGGCGGGGTGCTGCTGCGGCTCGTCGATTTCCCGCCGGGTGGTGCCGGTGGGAGCGACGTGCTGGCCGCGGTGAACGAGGGCATCGGCGTGGTGCTCGGCGGCGGGAATCCGTACGACCACGTCTACCAGGCGACCCGCCCCGCGGGGCAGCCGATGCCGTACCCGCCCGGCGCGCTGCTCATCCACCTGCCCGGCCACCTGTGGTCGGGGCTGTACGGCGTCCAGATGACCGAGGTCGTGCTCGCGACCAGTGCGATGCTGCTGCTCGCGCTCCTCGGCTCGGTCGCAGGTTCCCTGGCGCTGGCCACGCCGGCGGTCGCGCTGTACGCGGGGCTCGGCAACCTGGTCAACCTGTCCGTGGACGGTTCGAACGACACCGGCACCGGCGCCCTGCTGCTGGCGGCGCTGGTGGCGCTCGCCTGGGCGCTGCGGCGCAATGCACGACCGCTGGAGCTGGCCGCTGCCGGGCTCCTGGCCGGCGTCGCGCTGTCGATGAAGCAGAGCGCCCTGCCGCTGGCCGTGCTGCCCGCCGCATACCTGTGGTGGACTCGTGGCCGGCCGGCGACGGTGCCGTACCTCGGCGGCCTGGTGGCGCTGGTCGGCCTCGTCTCGCTGCCGTTCCTGGCGATGGGACCTGCGGCCTTCGTGGGACGCCTCGCGAGCTTCAGCGGCGTGCACACCGACGTCTATGGCTGGAACGTGTGGACCTTCGCGCAGTCGATCGGCTGGCCTGTGGCGGACGTGGCGACGGCCGGCACGATCACCATCCTGGTCGGCGGCCTGGCGCTGGTCATCGCCCTGGTCATGCCGTACCGGCGGCTGGCGGCCGCGGTGCTGGCCGCGGTCGGCGTCACGCTGGCCGCCTTCTTCGCCGCGCGATGGACGACGTACGCCTACTTCGCCATGCTCGCGCCGGTCGTCCTGGCGATCCCGATGCTGCTCGCGGTCGACCGCGAGCAGGCGACACCCGCGGGCGCGGCGCTGCCCGCATGACCGCGCGACGCGTCCTGGTCATCGGCTCCGGACCGATCCTCATCGGCCAGGCCGCGGAGTTCGACTACGCCGGGGTGCAGGCCTGCCTGGCGCTGCGTGGCGAGGGCGTCGAGACGATCCTGGTCAACTCGAACCCGGCGACGGTGATGACCGACCCGGACGTCGGCGGCACGGTGATCATCGGTCCGCTGACGCTCGACAACCTGACGCGCGTCATCGAGGAGCACCACCCCGATGCGGTCCTGCCCACGCTCGGCGGCCAGACGGGGCTCAACCTGGCGGTCGCCCTCGACGATGCCGGCGTCCTGGCGCGCCACGCCATCGAGGTGCTGGGCACGCCACTGGCGGCGGTCCGTGCCGCGGAGGACCGCGGCGGGTTCCGCGACCTGGTGATCGGCATCGGTGAGCCGGTGCCCGAGAGTGCGGTGGTCGAGAGCGTCGAGGACGGGATGCGCTTCGTCTCGGCGCTCGGCGCATCGGTCGTGATCAGGCCGGCGTTCACGCTGGGCGGCGGCGGTGGCGGCTTCGCCCACAGTCCCGAAGAGGCGCGGCAGCGCATCGCTCACGGGCTGGCGGCGAGTCCCATCGGCCAGGTCCTCGTCGAGCGCAGCCTGCTCGGCTGGAAGGAGATCGAGTTCGAGGTGCTGCGCGATGCGGCGGACACCGCCATCGCCATCTGCGGCATGGAGAATTTCGACCCGATGGGCGTCCACACCGGCGACTCGATCGTCGTGGCGCCGATCCAGACGCTGCCCGACCCGGTGATCCAGCGCCTGCGCCGCTGCGCGCTGAAGATCGTGCGTGCCCTGAAGCTGGAGGGCGGCTGCAACGTGCAGCTGGCGGTATCGCCGGATGGCTCGGACTACCGCGTCATCGAGGTCAACCCACGGGTGTCGCGCTCGTCGGCGCTGGCCTCGAAGGCGACCGGCTACCCGATCGCGCGCATCGCTGCCCTCATCGCCCTGGGCAAGCGCCTCGACGAGATGCCGAACCCGGCCACCGGCGGCAACAGTGCCGCCTTCGAGCCGGCGGTCGACTACGTCGTCGTCAAGCTGCCCCGCTGGCCGTTCGACAAGTTCCCGAGCGCCGACCGCTCCCTGGGCGTGCAGATGAAGGCCACCGGCGAGGCGATGGGCATCGATCGCGACTTCGACGCCGCCCTGCTCAAGGCGATCCGCTCGCTGGAGCCACGTGGCCGCGGCTGGTTGTGGGAGGACCCCGATTGGAATCTCGAGTACGCCGTCCCGCCTGACCTCGACCGATTCCTGGCGCCGTCCGATACGCGCCTGTGGCGCATGGTCGCGCTGCTGCGCCACGGCTGGACCGATGCCGCCCGCTTGTCGGCGCTCACCGGGGTCGCACCCTGGTTCACCGAGCGGCTGGCCGAGATGGTCGAGGCCGAGCGACGCGTCGTCGGTGCGCCGCTCATCGAGGCGAAGCGCGCCGGCTTTGGCGACGCCGAGATCGCGCAGCTCTCCGGCGTGCCGTCGGTCGCCGTCCGTCGCGCGCGAGTCCGCGCCGGCATCGTGCCGGTCTACCGCCGTGTCGACACGTGCGCCGGCGAGTTCCCGGCGGAGACGCCCTACTTCTACAGCTCGTACGCGCGTGCCGAGGTGCCGCCACCGTCCGACCGGCGCAGCGTCATCGTCGTGGGATCCGGCCCGATCCGCATCGGTCAGGGGATCGAGTTCGACTACTGCTCGGTGCGCGCTGCCTGGGCGATCCGTGACCTCGGCCTGGATGCGGTGGTGATCAACAACAATCCCGAGACCGTCTCGACCGACTACGACGCCTGCTCACGGCTCTACTTCGAGCCGCTCGACACCGAGAGCGTGCTCGACGTCATCGACCATGAGCGGGCGCTGACCGGCGAGCCGCCGATCGTGGTGCTCACCTTCGGCGGGCAGACGGCGATCGACCTCGCCAAGGACCTGGCGTACGCCGGCGTGCCGATCGCCGGGCTGGGCGCCGAGGCGATCGAGATCACCGAGGACCGCGAGCGGTTCGCCGGGCTGCTCGACGAGCTCGGCCTGACCGGGCCGCGCGGGATGCTGGCCGCGAACGCGGGCGAGCTGCGTGCCGCGGTGGATGCGCTGGGCCTGCCGGTGATCGTGCGGCCCTCGTGGGTCATCGGTGGGCGCGGGATCGCGGTGCTGCGCTCCGACGCGGATGTCGACGCGCTGCTGCGGACGCAGGTTGGCTGGCCGCTGCGCGTCGACGAGCTGATCGATGGGACCGAGCTCGACGTCGACGCGATCAGCGACGGCGAGGCGTGGTGCGTGCCGGGCATTCTCGAGCAGCTCGATCCGCCGGGCGTCCACTCCGGCGACAGCTACGCGGTCGTCCCGCCGCAGAGCCTGTCGCGCGGGGTGCAGGAGCGTGCCGCAGCAGCAGCCGGTCGGATCGCGACCGCGCTCGGGCTGCGCGGCATCCTCAACGTGCAGATGATCGTCTCCGGCGAGCGGGTCGTCGTGATCGAGGCCAACCCCCGCGCTTCGCGGACCGTCCCGGTCGTCGCCAAGGTGACGCAGCGCGACATCGTCGCGGCGGCGGTGCGCTGCGCCCTGGGCGCGTCGCTCGCCGACGTCGGGCTCGTGCCCGGGCTGCTGCCCGACGCGCCGCTCGTCGCCGTGAAGGCGCCGGTCAGCTCGCTGTGGCGGTTGCCGGGGGTCGATGGGACGCTCGGCCCGGAGATGCGCTCGACCGGCGAGGTGATCGGGCTGTCGCAGTCGTATGCGGTCGCGCTGGCGGCGGCGCGGGAGGCGGTCGCCGCCCACGACCCGACCGGTGCGAGGGAGTCAGCGCCCACCCGGGCATGAAGGGAGGGCCGTCGCGGTTCCAGTACGGAGGGTCCTGGAACCACAACGGCCCTCATGAAGACGCTGATTGCGAACGCCCGACCGACGAGGGTGAGGTCTCTAGCGTCACCGCTGGCCCGAGCTTCCGTTGGTGACAACCATCGCCCGAGGGTGTCGGCGGGATATGGTCCGCTCTGCGTCTACGACGCGCCGAGTCAGCACGTTGCGTGCCAAGCAGCGTGGTGACCGGCTGTGACCGGTGCTCAGCGGCGCCGGCGTTGCGGGGTGCCGGGTCGCGGCTCTGCCATCCTGCGACGAAGGTAGCCGCCGTAAAAGCCGGCAACCACGCCGATGACCGCCTGGAAGAGACCGCTGAGCGTAAGGCTGATCGCGACGGAACTGATCGGCGCCGATGGCGGCACCTCGATCCAGCCGGTCGGAAGCCCGATGACGAGGAAGAGCAGATAGCCGAACACCGAGGCAGCGAGCCCGAACGCCCATGGCCGCTGCCAGCCGATCCAGCCGGCTGCGATCAGCACGACGAAGGACAGAATCGATGCAATGGAGTACAGCAGCTGTGTGCCCGGCCTGAACATGATCAGGTAGCAGAGACCGAACAGGACGCCCGCTGCGATCCATGGCAGGGGATGCTGCCGCAGCAGGTAGAGGGTGGACACGAGGCGCGGCCATCGGCCCTGATAGCCGAAGCCCGCGAGCGGGTCCGGCTTGCCGCGGAGTGGCGGCGCCGGCGGGAAGATCCGCTGCAGGAAGCCGCCCTGTGGAGCGGCGCGTCGGCTGTTCGCGGCGGCGGATGACTCGTCGTCGGTTGGCTCGAGTTCGGCGTCCTGGGACGCGGATCGGGCGCGGCGACGCGCTTCCGCCCGCGACGCTGCGTCGCGTCGGGATCGGTTCGACATGGGCGGCGATTGTACGCGACGCGGACGGTCAGGGCCGGAGTGAGGCGATAAGCGGACGGTAAGTGGACGGTAACGGCCCATCAGGCATGCTGTCGGCCTGCCGCCTCCGACAGTGAGGTGTGCCGTGCCCGTCCGTCCGTCATCCGTCAGCCGCTCGCGGCTCGTCCCGATCGCAGCCGCGCTGCTGACCGTCCTGCTCGGCGTCGGGCAGGTCCGCGCGATGTGGCAGGCGGTCGATCCGCTGGTCGCCCAGCTCGGCGAGCCAGCCGGTCATCTCGTCGTCAGCGAGCTGATGACCGGCGCGGCGAGCGCATCGGACGAGTTCGTCGAGCTCCATAACCCAACGACCTCGGCGCTGCCCCTGGAAGGGCTTGAGCTGATCTACGTGACGGCCAGCGGGGCGACCGTGACGCGCAAGGCCGCCTGGGCGGTTGGGGCTCCGAGCGTGCCCTCGGGCGGCCACCTGCTCATCGCCAATGAGGCCGGGGCATACGCCGCGATTGCCGATGTGACGTACGCGAGCGGCCTGGCAGCGACCGGCGGCAGCATCGCGCTGCGCATCCAGGGCGCCAGCACCGCCATCGACGCGGTCGGCTGGGGGAACGCCGTCAGTACCTGGCTGGAGGGAACCGTTGCCCCGGCACCCGCGGCCGGCAGCAGTCTCGAACGCCTGCCCGGCGGTGTCGCGGGCAGCTTCCAGGACACCGATGACAACGTCATCGACTTCACCGTTCGGACCGTACCGGATCCGCAGAACAGCAATTCACCGATCACCCCTGCGCCGTCGCCGTCGCTCTCGGCCACGCCGTCGCCAACATCGGAGGCGACGCCATCAGCGACGGTCGCGCCCACAGCCACGCTGCCTGCCACCCCGAGCCCGACGCCACCGACGACGTCGACGCCAACGGCCGAGCCCACGCAGTCGCCCTCCACGCCACCGACCCCAACTCCATCGCCCACCCCACGCCCGCTGACCACCATCGCCGACGCGCGGCTGCTCCCCGACGGCAGCAGCGTCACGCTTCACGGAATGACCCTGACCGACTCCGCGTTCACCGATGGCGGCGGCTACCTGGCCGATGCCAGCGGAGGCATTGCCGTCCTCCTCAGCGACGGCGCCTTCGGGCGCGGCCGAGAGATCGAGGTGACCGGCGTCCTCGACACGCGCTACCAGCAGCGAACGCTGCGCGCCGGCATCGTTGACATTGACGACTTGGGGACCGGCAGCGAGCCGACGCCGCTGCGTGTGGCGACCGGCAACGTCGGCGAGGGGACCGAAGCCGTGCTGGTTCGCATCGAGGGCGAAATCGTGTCGTCGGCGACGGTGCTCGCCAGCGGCACAGCCTTCGACGTCGACGATGGGTCCGGTGCGACGCGCGTGCTGCTGATGACATCCGCCGGCCTCGACACCGCCGCGTGGAGCCGCGGGACGATGGTCGCCGTCGTCGGCGTGGTCGGGCAGCGCGACGCCACCGGAACCGGCTCGTCGGGCTATCGCGTGCAGCCGCGCGACGCGGCTGATGTCTCGTTCCCGCCGCCCCCGGCAACGCCGTCACCGATTCCGACGCCGTCGGCAAGCAACACGCCCGCACCGACCGCGACGCCGGCACCCACCAGCTCGCCCACGCCGACCCCCGCCCCCGGTGTTCCCCTCACCTCCATTGCGGAGGCACGCTCGGCTGCGACTGGCGCCAGCGTTCGTGTCCGCGGCGTCGTCACGTTGGCCGACCGCCTGATCGATCCGGTGACCGCGGTGATCCAGGACCCGAGCGCCGCCATCGTCCTGCGGCTGAGCGACGAGGCCGGCAGCCTGCGCCTCGGCCAGCTGGTCGAGGTGACCGGCAAGCGCTCGACGAAGAGCGGCATGCTCACCATTCGCGTCTCCGATCAACCCCTCCAGCTCGGGACGCAGGCAGAGCCCGATGCGGCCCGGGCGTCGACCTCGGCCCTCGGCGAGGACCTCGAGAGCCGACTGGTCGTGACACGCGGCGCGCTGACCGGAGCGCCTCGGCGCTCCTCCGCGGGGAGCATCTCGTTCGCCATCGATGACGGCAGCGGCGAGGTGCGCGTCGTTGTCTTCGCCGGAAGCGGGATCGACCTCGGCGCAATGGCCGGCGGCACATGGATCGAGGTGCGCGGCGTCCTGGGCCAGGACACGACCGGCAGCCAGCCGCTGCGCGGCTACCGCGTATGGCCCCGTTCGGGTTCGGATCTCAGCGTGCTCGGCCAACCGCCGGCAGCTGCCGGCGGGACCGGCTCGGCGCACCCGACACCACCACCGCCCCGTCAGCCGGCCCCCGGCGCTGTGCGGCTCACTCGGCTCGACACCGCGGATCCGCTCGCGCCGCCCGCGACGGACGCGGCGATTCCGTCGACGCGTCGCGGAACAGCCTCGAACGAGGACGAGATCGCATCGGCAGCCGATCCACTGGCGATGCCCGCCGAGCGTTCCGAACCGCGCGACCCACTGACCGTGATCGGTGTGCTCGCCCTTGCACTGGCCGCACTCGCGGGCCTCTCGTTCGTCGCCTGGCGCGATGGCGTGTTCGCTCGCCTGGGGTCCCTCGTGAGGTCTCGCGGTGTGGCGATGGCGTCGGAGGAGGGAGACAGCGACGCCGTCACGCCGGCGTCAGAAGCGTCGGCCGGCGAGCTCCTCGCGCCGCTGCCTCGGCTGAGCGTGATCCGGGTGCCGCACGAGCAGAGCGGGCCGTGAGCGTGGCACGCGCTCACGGCACGCTCGTGCACGCGTATACTCCCGCGGATCCGAGCGTTCCTCGTCGCGAGCCGGGGGCGCAGGCCTGAACACGCGCGGAGTGCCTGCCGCTTGACACAACCGACCGCCGACCTGTCGCGCGCCGACGCGCCGCGCAGCGGCGACCGCCAGTACCACGTGGACCTGGAGCGCGGCGAGCTCGCGGAGTACGTGCTGCTCGTTGGTGACCCCGGCCGCGTGGCGAAGGTGGCGAGCCACTTCGACAGCGTGACCCTCGAGCGCAGCAATCGCGAGATCACGACGGCCACCGGCACGTACCGCGGCATGCCGCTGAGCGTGATGTCGACCGGGATGGGAACCGACAACGTCGAGATCGTGCTCGCCGAGGTGATGGAGATCACCGATGCGCCGACGTTCATCCGCATCGGCTCGTCGGGGGCGCTGCAGCCGGAGATCGCGCTCGGGGACCTGGTGATCTCCACCGGGGCGGTGCGGCTCGAGAACACGACGGCGTTCTACGTGCGCGATGGGTACCCGGCGATCGCCCATCGCGACGTGGTCTGGGCGCTCGAATCGGCCTGTCGTGAGCTGGGCTTGGCGTACCACATCGGGCTGACGGCGACGGCCAGCGGGTTTTTCGCGCCGCAGGGGCGCCAGATGCGCACGCTCCCGGTTCGCTATCCTGAGCTCGCGGAGGAGCTGCGGCGCGAAGGCGTCGCGAACCTCGAAATGGAATCCTCGGCCCTGTTCATCCTCGCCGGGTTGGCAGGGCTCCGATCGGGAACGATCTGCGCGGCCTATGCGCAGCGTACCGACGGCACGTTCCTCGAAGGCGCGGCGAAGGAGGCCGCGGAGGCACGCTGTATCGATGCCGGGCTGGCCGGCATCCACCTGCTCTGGACGATTGATTCAGGGGACACCGGCGACGCACACGCGCGTTGGGCTTCCCTGGTCGGGCGGCAGGGCCGGTGAGCATCAACGGCACACCCGGCACCTGAAAAGCCGGAAAGAAGGAGGCAACTGACCAATGGCGACCGAGGCCTATTGCGTGAAGTGCAAGGCAAAGCGCGAGATGAAGAACGAGAACAAGATCACGATGAAGAACGGCAAGCCGGCGACTGAGGGCACCTGCCCCGTCTGCGGCACCAAGATGTTCAAGATCGGCGGCTGATCGCTCGTTCGTAGCTCTCCACGGCCGCCCGCGCCGTCCGCCGCAAGCCGGCGGGCCGCCCGGGCGGCCGTTTGCGTGCCACCCGGCTAGAATGCCGACGTGGAGGTGGCAGCCGCTCAGCCGGTCCTGGCGATCGACCTCGGCGGCACGCAGATCCGCGCCGCGCACATCTCGCCGGACCTGACCGTCTCCTGCCGGCGCTCCATCCCCACCAACGCCCACGAGGGCGTCGACGCCGTGGTCGAGCGCGTCTGTGACCTCGCCGTCGCGGTCCGTGACGACGCGGCCAGGGCGAAGCTCCCAGCCCCTCGAGGCGCCGGCATCTCTTCGCCCGGACCGCTCGACCCGTGGCGCGGCATCGTCATGGCCACGCCGAACCTCGAGGGTTGGCACGACGTTCCGCTGGCCCGGCGCGTCGAGGAGGCGATCCGCCTCCCGAGCTTTCTCGAGCGCGATACGCAGGTGGCGGTCATCACCGAGTGGCGCTTCGGCGCAGGCCGAGGAGCGAGGACCGTGATCTACGTCACCGTCTCGACCGGCATCGGCGGCGGCATCGTGCTCGACGGCCGGCAGCTCATCGGCCCCGACGGCACGGCCGGCGAGGTGGGCCATCTCACGGTGGAGCTCGACGGACCGCTGTGCGGCGACGGGCAGCCCGGCCACGCCGAGGCGATCGGGTCAGGGACCGCCATCGCCCGCGAGGGGCGCGCGCTTCTCGAGCGTGGCGCGTCGGCGGAGCTTGCCACGCTCGCCGCGCAGAGCGGAGCCGACGTCGATGCCGCGCTGGTGGCAACAGCCGCCGACGCCGGCGATCCCGCCTGCCGCGCCATCCTCGCCCGGGCCTGGACGGCGGTCGGCGCCATGGCGGCGGGGCTGGTCAACCTGCTCAATCCTGACGTCATCGTCTTTGGCGGCGGTATCAGCAAGCATCGGCCTGACATGCTCGTTGCCGTACGCGAAGAGATCGAGCGGCGTGCCTTCGAACGACCGGCACGTCGCGTGCGGGTCGAGCCGGCGCAGCATTCGGACGACGTCTCGCTGCTCGGCTGGGTGCCGCTGTGGAATGAACGAATCGACGATCCGGCCTTCGGCCGGCACGTCTCGCAGTACCTGGAGGAACCGGAGTGACGACGCGCATCGGCATCAATGGCTTCGGCCGCATCGGTCGGCAGAGCCTGAAGGCGATCCTTGAACGGCACCCCGACGAGCTCGACGTCGTCGGGATCAACGACCTGCAGCCCGTCGCGACCAGCGCGCACCTGTTCAAGTACGACTCGACCTACGGCCGGTTCGACGGCGAGGTGAGCGCCGACGACGACGAGATCGTGGTCGACGGCCATCGGATCCGCGCCTCGAGCGAGAAGGACCCGGCCGCGCTGCCCTGGAAGGAGCTGGGCGTCGACATCGTCATCGAGTCGACCGGGATCTTCACCGATGCGAACAAGGCACGTGCCCACCTCGACGCCGGTGCGCGCAAGGTGATCATCAGCGCTCCGGCGAAGAACGAGGACGTCACGATCGTGCTTGGCGTCAACCAGGACGTCTACGACCCGGCGAAGCACGACATCGTGAGCAACGCCTCGTGCACCACCAACGGGCTGGCCCTGCCGGCGAAGGTCGTCTTCGACTGCTTTGGCATCGAGCACGGGCTGATGACCACGGTGCACAGCTACACCAACGACCAGAACGTGCTCGACGTGTTCCACAAGGACCTGCGTCGCGCTCGATCGGCCGGACAGAACATCATTCCGACCACGACCGGCGCCGCCAAGGCGCTTGCCCTGGTGATCCCGCAGCTCAAGGGCCGATTCGACGGCTTCTCGCTGCGCGTGCCGACCCCGACGGTGAGCATCATCGACTTCGTGGCGGTCACCTCGAAGCCGGTGACCGCCGAGAGCGCCAACCAGGCCCTGCGCGAGGCGGCCGAGGGGTCGATGAACGGGCTGCTCGGCTACACCGAGGAGGAGCTGGTGAGCATGGACTTCAAGGGTGACCCGCACAGCTCGATCATCGACGCCAGGTCGACCATGGTCGCCGGCGACAACCTGCTGAAGGTGATCGCCTGGTACGACAACGAATGGGGCTACAGCTGCCGCGTCGCCGACCTCGCCGCCTTCATGGCCGAGCGGCTGTAGCCGGCCCATGGACAAGAAGACGGTCCGCGACATCGACGTTCACGGGAAGCGCGTCTTCCTGCGCGCCGATCTCAACGTGCCGCTCGACGATGGCCGCATCACCGACGACACGCGCATCAGGGCCAGCCTGCCGACGATCATCTACCTGCTCGAGCGCGGGGCGAGCGTGATCCTGGCCAGCCACCTAGGTCGGCCGAAGGGCAAGATCAACGACGCGCTGCGCCTGAAGCCGGTCGCTGATCGGCTGGCGCAGCTGCTCGGTCGGCCGGTGCGCATGACCGGCGACGCGCTCGGCCCGGGTGTGCAGGTCGCGGTCGACAAGCTGCGGCCGGGCGACCTGCTCATGCTCGAGAACCTGCGCTTCCACGCCGAGGAGGAGGCCAACGGAGAGGAGTTCTCGAGGGCCCTGGCCGGCCTGGCCGACGTGTACGTCGACGACGCCTTCGGCTCGGCGCATCGGGCGCACGCCAGCACCGAGGGAATCACCCACTTCCTGCCGAGTGTCGCGGGGCTGCTGATGGAGCGCGAGGTGGACTCGCTGTCGCGGCTGCTCGAACGTCCGCCCAAGCCGTTCCACGCGATCATCGGCGGGGCGAAGGTGACCGGCAAGCTCGAGGTCCTCAACGCGCTGCTGAGCCGCTGCCAGGCGATCCTGGTAGGCGGCGGCATGGCCAACACGTTTCTGGCCGCGAAGGGCGCCGCTCTCGGCAAGAGCCTGGTCGAGACCGATCAGCTCGACAACGCGCGCGCTCTCATGACCGAGGCGCGCCGCAAGCGCGTGCGCTTCATGGTGCCGACCGATGTCGTCATCGCGCCGCAGATCCATCATCGTGCCTCGACCGAGGTGGTCGGCATCAACGAGGTGCCGAAGGACTGGATGGTCGTCGACATCGGCCCGCAGACGGTGGCGGCCTATACCGAGCACCTGGCCAAGGCCAAGACCGTCTTCTGGAACGGGCCGATGGGCGTCTTCGAGATCAAGCAGTTCTCCGAGGGGACGACCGCCATCGCGCAGTTCCTGGCGGAACAGACGCGCAAGGGTGTCATCACCATCGTCGGAGGCGGCGACTCGGTCGCCGCGGTCGAGCAGCTTGGCATTGCCGATCAGATGACCCACGTCTCGACCGGCGGCGGCGCGTCGCTCGAGTTCATCGAGGGCAAGACGCTGCCGGGCGTCGCGGCGCTGGCCGACTGCGAGGCGGCGGCATGACGACGCTCATCGAGGACGTCATCGCGCGCGAGATCCTCGACTCGCGCGGCAATCCGACGGTCGAGGTCGACGTCTTCCTGGAGGGCGGTGCGGTCGGGACGGCGATGGTGCCGTCAGGTGCCTCGACCGGCGCCCACGAGGCAGTCGAGCTGCGCGACGGTGACGCGTCGCGCTATGGCGGCAAGGGCGTGCTTCAGGCGGTTCGGAACGTGAACGAGGTGCTGCGTCCGGAGCTGCTCGGAACCGATGCCGTCGACCAGGTCAGCCTCGATCGGCTGCTGATCGACCTCGACGGCTCCCCGAACAAGTCGGCGCTGGGCGCGAACGCGCTGCTCGGGGTGTCGGTCGCCGCGGCGCACGCCGCCGCCGAAGCGGTCGAGCTGCCGTTGTTCCGCTACCTCGGCGGCGTCGGCGCGCGGGTCCTGCCGGTGCCGATGGTCAACATCCTCAACGGTGGCAAGCATGCCATCGACTCGACCGATTTCCAGGAGTTCATGATCGTGCCGCTCGGTGCGCCGAGCTTCCGCGAGGCCGTGCGCTGGGCAGCCGAGACGTTCCATGCGCTCGGGGCGCTGCTCCATGAGCGCGGCTTCGCCACGACCGTCGGCGACGAGGGTGGCTATGCCCCGAGCCTGGGCAGCAACGAGGACGCCATCGCGGCGGTGGTGGATGCCATCCGCCGCGCAGGCTACGAGCCTGGCGAGCAGATTGCCATTGCGCTCGACCCGGCGGCCACCGAGCTGTACCACGACGGGTCGTACGGGCTCGCGCGCGAGGGCCGCACGCTGACCAGCGACGAGATGGTCGACTTCTGGGCCGACTGGGTGGAGCGTTACCCGATCGTGTCCCTCGAGGACGGCCTGGCCGAGGATGACTGGGGCGGCTGGCGGGCGCTCACCGAGCGGCTCGGCGATCGGGTCCAGCTGGTCGGCGACGACCTGTTCGTGACGAACACCGAGCGGCTGGGGCGCGGCATCGCCGAGGGCAGCGCCAACTCGGTGCTCATCAAGCTGAACCAGATCGGCACGCTGACCGAGACCGTCGAGGCCGTCGAGCTGGCGCATCGCGCTGGCTGGACGGCGGTGATCAGCCACCGCTCGGGCGAGACGGAGGACACCACGATCTCCGACCTGTCCGTCGCCCTGGGAACCGGTCAGATCAAGACCGGCTCGATGTCACGTGGCGAGCGGACGGCGAAGTACAACCGCCTGCTGCGGATCGAGGAAGAGCTCGGCGATGCGGCGGTGTACGCCGGCGCTCGCGCATTCGCGGCGAACCGCTAGCTCTCGGCGGACTCGTCCCCGTCGGTCTGCTTGCGTCGCCGCGCGGCGGCCGATTCGCGGCTCGCGCGGGTGACCGCCACCTTCGCCTTGCCGGCCGCGGTTCGCGGACGGTCGGCGGCCTTGCCAGCGGCGGCCTTCGAGGCCTTCGCGGCGGCGACCTTCTTGCGCTGGGCCGTCTTGCTGGCGGTCGTGCGCTTGCGCGCCGTGCTCGGCGCGCCGGCTGCCTCGTCGAGCAGGTGTGCGGCGTTGGCCTTCGCCATCAGCCGGCTCTTCCGACGGGCGGCGTTGTTCGGATGGATGATCCCCTTCTCGGCAGCCTTGTCGAGGGCGCTGACCGCCGCGGCGACGGCCTCGGCGCCATCGCCGTCGGTCCGGCCGAGCGCGATGCTGGAGGCGCGCTGGACGAGCGTCCGCGCCGCGCTCCGGGTGCGCTGATTGACGGCGTGCCGGCGCACGGCCTGCCGAACGCGCTTGAGTGCCTGGGGCGTGCGGGCGCCCTTCCAGGTACGAGCCTTTCTTGCCACGTGGGGTCCTCAGCGGGGGATGAGCATGCAAATCGCGCCTCATCGCGAGGCGCCGGTCGGTCAGTATAGCATCGGTGGCGCGGTGCGCCAAAACGGGCTACTCGACAGACGGCCGCCCAGCGGCGATACTGCGCCCGCGCCGGGTTTGCAGCGCCCGCCGCAACCATTCGCGCGACTCAGACGTCAGTAGGGGAGACAACTCCGGCAGTGCCTGCCGAGACCATGCAGCCCGAGCACTCCGGCGACGCACCGCGTTCCGCTCGCACCGTGAGCCGATGACGACCACCACCCTGACCACACCCCGCCTGCACCCCGGATCGGTTCTCGGAACGCCGTCGGGACGGCGCGCCGCACTCCTCGGTTTCGTCGCGACCCTGCTCCTCGCCCTGCTACTGCTGGTCGGCGCGTCGCTGGCGGTCGACATCACCAGTCGCGGCGCGATCATGCCGGGCGTCAGCGTGGCGGGTGCGAATCTCGGAGGACTCACGCGCAGCCAGGCGGCGGACCGACTGAACGCGTCGCTGCCATCGCTCAGCAGCGGTACGGCGACGGTCGTCGTCGACGGCCAGCCGGTGAGCGTGCCATACGCCCGCATCGGGCGCGGCTACGAGACCGACGCCATGCTCGATGCCGCCCTCGGTGTGGCGCGCGACGGCAATCCACTGTCGGATGGGATCGCTCGCCTCCGCACGCTCTTGCGGGGGACCTCCATTCCGGTCCAGGTGCACGCCTATGACGCCGATGCCATCGATGCCGTGGTCGCCGAGATCGGCCAGCGCTTCGCCCGCCAGCCGGTCGCCGCGACGGTGGAGAGCGTTGACCAGGGCTTCGAGGTGACGCCCGCGAGCGATGGTGCGCGGCTCGATGACGCCGCGCTGCGCGCGCAGCTGGCTGCGGCGGTCGACACCCCGAATCCGGCAGACGTGACGATCTCGATGGCGACGGTCCGCGTGCCGGCGATGGTCAGCACCGTCGACGCCCAGGCGGTGGCGCGTCGAGCCGAGGCGATGATCGCCGAGCCGCTCGAGCTCGACGTGGCGGACGACGATCCGTTGAAGCTGAGCGTCAAGCAGCTGCGCGCGCTGGTTGCCTTCGAGAAGGTGGCCGGCAGCCCCTACGGCGTGCATCTGGATGTCGTTGGCCTGCGGAAGCAGCTCGACAAGTTCGGCGATGAGGTCTCGCGCAAGCCGCGCGACGCGACGTTCGTCTTCGGCGCGAACGGGATCACCGGCGTCAAGCCGGCAGTCGATGGCCGCGAGCTCGACATCGATGCCTCGGTCGCATCGATCAGCGCCGCCCTCGTCGCCCGTGGCGACGGGACGCCGACGCCGAAGGCCGAGCTGGTGATGAGCGTCACGCCCGCGCCGCTGAGCACCAAGGCGGCCGAGGCGGCGGTATCCAAGATGCGCCGCTTCTCGACCTGGACGACGTGGTACGTGCCGGGCGAGAGCAACTACTGGGGCGCGAACATCAGCATCCCGGCACGCGACCTCGACGGCTACGTGCTCGGCCCCGGCGAGTGGTTCAGCTTCTGGAACGGCATCGGCCCGGTGAGCACCTCGCGCGGCTATGGGTACGGCGGCGTGATCATCAACGGCCGGAGCTATCCGACCGGGGCGCTGGCCGGCGGCATCTGCTCGACCTCGACCACGCTGTTCAACGCGGCGATGCGGGCGGGTCTGGAGATCGGCGACCGGACGAACCACTCTTACTACATCACGCGCTACCCGGTCGGCCTGGACGCGACGGTGCTGAAGACCGATACGTCGGTCACCGACATGACGTTCCGCAATGACACTCAGAACCCGATCGTCATCCGCTCCTACACCGGCAGCGGCTTCGTCCGTTTCGACCTGTGGGGCGTGCCGGACGGTCGCACGGTCAGCCTGTCGAAAGCATCGACCTCGAACCACGTCTCGGCGCGCGACACCACGGTCGTCAACCCGAACATGAAGCCGGGCACCGCCAAGCGCGTCGAGTACCCGCATGACGGCTTCCATGCCGTGGTGTCGCGGACGGTGCGAGCCAAGGACGGCAGCGTGCTGCACCACGACGTGTGGGAGAGCTTCTACCGCGTGGTGAACGGCATCACCGAGGTCGGACCGACGCCCAAGGCGCCTCCTCCGCCGCCGTCGGCCTCCCCGAGCCCCAGCCCGTCGGGCGGCTGACGCCGCAGCGTCAGTCGAGCGCGCGCCGCGCCGCCGGCGGCTCGCCGCATCGGTCTTCGATAGACTCGGCCCGGTGATCCCCCAGGAGCGCATCCGCAACTTCAGCATCGTCGCGCACATCGATCACGGGAAGTCGACGCTCGCCGACCGGCTGCTCGAGGCGACGCACACCATCGACCCGCGGCAGATGACCAGCCAGGTGCTCGACACCATGGATCTCGAGCGGGAGAAGGGGATCACCATCAAGGCGCGCGCGGTGCGGCTGCACTACGACGCCACCGACGGCCACACGTACGCGCTGAACCTCATCGACACGCCGGGCCACGTCGACTTCACCTACGAGGTCAGCCGATCGCTGCAGGCCTGCGAAGGTGCCATCCTGGTCGTCGACGCCAGCCAGGGGATCGAGGCGCAGACCTTGGCCAATCTCCATCTGGCCATGGCGCAGGACCTGGTCATCATCCCGGTGCTCAACAAGATCGACCTGCCGAGCGCCGACCCGGACGCGGTGATCGCCGAGCTGGAGGAGACGCTCGCCATCCCGCGCGAGGAGGTGATCCTCGCCTCGGCGAAGGACGGCACCGGTGTCGACGCCATGCTGCAGGCCGTCGTCGAGCGCGTGCCGCCACCCCGCGGCAACCCGTCGGCACCGCTGCAGGCGCTCGTCTTCGACAGCCACTACGACCCGTACAAGGGCGTGGTGGCCTACGTCCGGGTCGCGAACGGCACGCTGCACGACCACGAGCGCCTGCGGTTCATGGCGTCGACTGCGGAGAGCGAGATCCTGGAGCTCGGCTGGTTCCGCCCTGGACCGGTCGCCACCAAGCGGCTGACGGCCGGGGAGGTCGGCTACGTGGCCACCGGGCTGAAGAGCATCGCCGAGGCCCGCGTCGGCGACACGCTGACCAGCGTCCAGCGTCCGGCGAGCGAGCCGCTGCCTGGCTACAAGCAGGCGCTGCCGCTCGTGTTCGCCGGCATCTATCCGATGCGCGGTGACGACTACCCGCTGCTGCGCGACGCGCTCGAGAAGCTGCACCTCAACGACGCGAGCTTCGTCTACGAGCCGGAGTCGAGCGTGGCGCTCGGCTTCGGCTTCCGCTGCGGCTTCCTCGGCCTGCTGCACATGGAGATCGTCCAGGAACGGCTGGAGCGCGAGTTCGACCTCGACCTGATCGCCAGCGCGCCGAGCGTCGAGTACCACGTCACCCTGGTGCATCGGTCCGAAGAGGTCGTGGTCGACAACCCGGCGCAGATGCCGAATCCGGGCGAGATCGAACAGATCAGCGAGCCGTGGGTCAGCGCCCAGGTGATCACGCCGAGCGACTACATCGGGCCGATCATGGAGCTGGCCACCGGACGCCGCGGCGAGTTCCGCAACATGGAATACCTGGATCCGAAGCGGGTGAACATGCACTTCGAGATGCCGCTGGCCGAGCTCATCGTGGACTTCTACGACCAGCTGAAGAGCCGCTCGTCGGGCTATGCCAGTCTCGACTACGCCTACGAGGGCTACCGGCCGGGGGACCTCGTGAAGCTCGACGTGCTGGTCAACGGCGAGCCGGTGGACGCGCTGTCGCTGATCGTGCATCGCTCGCAGGCGTACCGGACCGGCAAGACGCTGGTCGAGAAGCTCAAGGAGCTGATCCCGCGGCAGATGTTCGAAGTCCCGGTCCAGGCCGCAATCGGTTCCCATATCATCAGCCGCGAAACGATCCGGGCAATGCGCAAGAACGTCCTGTCGAAGTGCTACGGCGGCGACATCACCCGGAAGCGGAAGCTTCTCGAGAAGCAGAAGGAGGGGAAGCAGCGAATGAAGCGAATCGGCTCCGTCGAGATTCCCCAGGAAGCCTTCCTCGCCGTGCTGCGCGTGAACGAGGCAGGCTCGTGAGCTTCTTCGACTCGCTGAGCGTCGCCATCGCCCTCGGGCTGACGCTGTTCCTGGTCCTGCTGCGCTTCGACTCGGAGCGGATCATGCGCTCCGACTACTTCCGCTACCGCACGCCATGGCTCGGGCCGGTCAGCTACTACGGCCTGGTCATCGCCTTCACGATCGGCATCGCGGTGATCCTGCCGGACGGCCGTCAACAGCTGTTCCTGACCGGCGGTGACCCCGACAGCACGCTCGGCGTGATGCTGCTGTTCGTGCTCGTGGCGCTGCTGAATGCCGCGGCGCTGGCCTACCTGCGCTTCGGCGCGATCCTGCCGCTCCCATCGCAGCTGCTGCCCGATCGCGTGCTCGGCGCGGCCGCGAACGCCATCGCCGAGGAGCTCCAGTTCCGCTCGATCGTGCTCGGCATGCTCCTCTTTGCCGGCGTGCCGACGGGCATCGCGCTCGTCGTCCAGGCGCTGGTCTACGGCCTGGCCCACCGCCGGCTGTGGCAGGAGCGTGACTGGTACTTCCTGGTGGGCTCGGTGATCCTCGGCTACGGCGCCGGGCTTGCCACGGTGACCACCGGGTCGGTCATCCCGGCGATCGTCGGCCACTTCGCGGTGACGATGTCATTCTTCGCCTTCGCCGGAGCCCGGCTGCGCCAGCGTCCCATCTAGGACCGAGGCGCCGAAAGCGCGAAACGGCCAGCTCGTGAGCATCGAGTCCACGTCCCATCATCTCTACGTTCACGTGCCGTTCTGCCGGCTGGTGTGCGCCTACTGCGACTTCGTCACCGTCGGCGGACGAGCAGCCGAGATCCCGCGCTATGTCGATGCGCTGATCGCCGAGCTGGGGATGCGCCCCGCGCGGGGCTCGCTGGAGACGGTCTACTTCGGCGGCGGCACGCCGTCGCTGCTGCCGGCGGCAGCGATTGCGGGCGTCATTGAGACCGCGGTCGAACGCTGGGCTGCGAGGCCGCACGAAATCACGGTCGAGGCGAATCCGAGCGCGCGCGAAACGCCCGATTGGGTCGGGTTGCATGCGGCCGGCGTGAACCGCATCTCGCTCGGCGTCCAGTCGCTGCGCGACCACGACCTCCAAGCCCTGGCGCGGGGCCACACCGCGGCCGAGGCCGGGGCCGCCATGCGCGCGACGCGTGCCGCCGGCTTCGAGAACGTCAGCATCGACCTGATCTATGGCATCCCGGGTCAATCGGTCGAGGACTGGCGGGCCGGGCTCCGGGCGGCACTGGCACTCGCGCCGGAACACCTGTCGCTCTACGGCCTGCAGCTGGCCACGGCGCCCGACGAGTGGGCCGCACCACCGCGCCCTGGCGCCATTCGCTGGCGCGGCCGGATGGCGGCGCGCCAGGACGATGACGTCGCCGCGGCCCAGTACGAGCTCGCCGAGGCGATGCTCGCCGACGCGGGCTTGTGCCACTACGAGCTCAGCTCGTGGGCGCGCCCCGGATTCGAGTCGCGGCACAACACGGCGTACTGGCTGCGGCGTCCGTACACCGGCATCGGCGCCGGCGCCCATTCGTTCGACGGTGCCAGCCGCTGGTGGAACGAGCGCGATCTCGATCGCTACCTGGCATCGGTCGAGGCGGGGGAGCTGCCGACCGCCGGCAGCGAGGAGCTCGACGAGCCGACGCGCGCCTTCGAGGCGGTGGCGCTCGGCCTGCGCCAGGTCGCCGGTCTCGACCGGTCGGGCTTCGCGGTCGAGTTCGGCCAGGACCCGCTGGAGCGCTATGCCGATGCGATCGCCGCCGGCCGGGCCAACGCCCTGCTCGAGGTCGATGGGCACCACGTTCGCCTCACGCCGAGCGGTCGCCTGCTGGCCAACGAGGCGCTGCTCGAGTTCGCCCCCGCCGCGCGTTGACATCGGTCTCGGCGGCTGACTACCATAGTGCGGTGATCTTTGGCACTCTCGACCCGAGAGTGCCAACGGCATCCCGAGGAGGAGCATGACCGGCGAGACGAGGCTGCGCGGCGAGCGCACCGCCGGTCCGGCAGTCGAGCTGTCGGAGCGGCAGCGAACGGTGCTGCGCGCCGTCGTGGAGGACTACGTGACCAGCGCCCAGCCGGTCGGCTCGAAGACGCTGGTGCGCCGCTTCGGACTCGGCGTGTCGCCGGCCACGGTCCGCGGCGCGATGGCCGAGCTCGAGGCGCTCGGCCTGCTGACCCACCCGCATACCTCGGCCGGCCGCGTGCCGTCGGACCTCGGCTACCGGCTCTACGTCGAGTCGCTGATGCGCGAGGCCGCGCTGGATCGCGCCGACCAGCTGACGATCCGGCACCAGTTCGCGCAGGTGCAGCTCACCACCAACGAGTGGCTCCGTCTCGCAGCGTCCATTCTTGCCGCCAACACGCAGTCGGCATCGGTCGTCACGCCGGCACGCGCCCGGCGGGCGCGATTCGGCCACGCGCAGCTCGTCGACCTGGCGGACCAGGGCCGGCTGGCGGTCGTGGTCCTGGCCGATGGCAACGTCGTCCAGCGGCGGCTCGATCCGGCACTCCTCGAACGGGCGGACCCCGGCGCCTCGATCGAGCAGGCGGGTCTCGACGAGGTCGCCGCGACGCTCAACCGCGAGCTGTCCGGCCTCTCGGCGCCGCAGACGCGGCGTCGCGCGCCGCAGCTGCCGCCGCTGGCGGCGCACGTCGCCGAGATCGTGGCGCAGCTCCTGGAAGAGGCCGACAGCGCGGTCATCGAGGACGTCTTCACCGACGGCATCGTCAACGTGCTCGAGCAGCCCGAGTTCGCCGAAGGCGCCAAGCTTCGGGGCATTCTCGAGGTGCTGCGGCGCAGCGATTTCCTGCAACAGCTGGTGCCGGTGCTCACCCGCCGAGGCGGCGTGCACGTGATCATCGGTCACGAAAACGCCAACGACGCGATGCACGACGTCAGCCTGGTCTTTGCGCCGTACGGCGCGCCGGGCCGGGCACTCGGTTTGCTGGGGGTACTGGGACCGACCCGAATGCCCTACCCGCGGGCAATCCCCACGGTCCGCTACCTGGCGGCACTCATGAACGAGCTCATCAACAGCCATTACGGCGAGACACATGACTGATCAGAAGACCGATGGTGACGCGCGTCCGAGGACGCGCGCCGAAGAACGAGCGGAGTCCGTCCGCACCCCGACTCGCAGCGAGCTGCTCGAGCGCCTCGAGGAGGCGATCCGCGAGCGCGACACCGCGCGGCAGCAGTCCGAGGAGCACCTCCGCAACTGGCAGCGCAGCGCGGCCGACTTCTCGAACTTCAAGCGCCGCACCGACGACGAGCGCGCGGTCACCGCGCGGTTTTCGAACCAGCTGCTGATCGGCAAGCTGCTCGGCGTGCTCGACGACTTCGACCGGGCGCTGGAGAGCGTCCCGGCCGATGCCCACGAGTCGTGGGTCGAGGGTGTGCGGCTCGTCGATCGCAAGCTGCGCACCGTCCTCGAGAGCGAGGGCGTCACCCCCATCGAGGCCATTGGCCAGCCGTTCGACCCGAACGTGGCCGAGGCGGTCGTCCACGAGCAGACGACCGACTATCCAGACAACCAAGTCATCGGCGAGCTGCAGCGAGGCTATCGGCTGCACGATCGGGTGATCCGACCCGCGCTCGTCCGAGTCGCGAACAACCCGAAGGAGCACTGAGCGTATGGGCAAGATCATCGGTATCGACCTCGGCACGACCAACTCGGTCGTGGCGGTCATGGAGGGTGGCGAGCCGCAGGTCATCACCAACGCGGAGGGCGGCCGCATCACGCCATCGGTCGTCGCCTTCGCCAAGAGCGGGGAGCGGCTGGTCGGCCAGGTGGCCAAGCGCCAGGCGATCACCAATCCCGAGAACACGATCTTCAGCATCAAGCGCTTCATGGGCCGTCGCTGGGACGACCCCGAGGTGCAGCGCAGCAAGGACATGGTGCCCTACGAGGTCGTCAAGGACCCGAAGTCCGACGGCGTCGTCGTGCAGCTGGCCAACGGCAAGCACTTCACGCCGCCCGAGATCAGCGCCATGATCCTGCAGAAGCTGAAGGGCGACGCGGAGGCCTATCTCGGCGAGAAGGTCACCGAGGCGGTGATCACCGTCCCGGCCTACTTTGACGACACGCAGCGCCAGGCGACCAAGGACGCCGGCCGGATTGCCGGCCTGGACGTCAAGCGCATCGTCAACGAGCCGACCGCATCGGCCCTGGCCTACGGCCTCGACAAGCAGAAGGAAGAGAAGATCGCCGTCTACGACCTCGGCGGCGGGACGTTCGACATCTCGATCCTGGAGCTGTCCGAGGGTGTCTTCGAGGTCCGCTCCACCAACGGCGACACGCACCTCGGTGGCGACGACTTCGACCAGCGCATCATCGAGTGGCTGATCGCCGAGTTCAAGAAGGAGCAGGGGATCGACCTGTCGAAGGACCGGATCGCCCTGCAGCGCCTCAAGGAGGCGGCCGAGAAGGCGAAGATCGAGCTGTCGTCGACGACGACCACCGAGATCAACCTGCCGTTCCTGAGCGCCGACCAGACCGGCCCGAAGCACCTCGTCGTGACGCTGTCCCGCGCGAAGCTCGAGGACCTGGTCGCCGACCTGATCAAGCAGACCGCCGGTCCGGTGAAGAAGGCACTGGCCGATGCCAGCATGCAGCCCTCGGACATCGACGAGGTGATCCTCGTCGGCGGCATGACCCGCATGCCGGCCGTCATCGAGGCGGTCAAGGGGATGTTCAACGGCAAGGAGCCGCACAAGGGCGTCAACCCCGATGAGGTGGTGGCGGTCGGCGCGGCGATCCAGGCCGGCGTCCTGGGCGGCGAAGTGAAGGACGTGCTCCTCCTCGACGTCACCCCGCTGTCGCTGGGCATCGAGACGCTCGGCGGCGTGGCGACGAAGATGATCAACCGCAACACGACGATCCCGACGTCGCATACGCAGGTCTTCTCGACGGCGGCCGACAACCAGCCGTCGGTCGACATCGTCGTGCTCCAGGGGGAGCGCGAGATGGCGGCCGACAACAAGAAGCTGGCGACGTTCCGCCTCGACGGGATTCCGGCGGCTCCGCGCGGCGTGCCGCAGATCGAGGTGACGTTCGACATCGACGCGAACGGCATCCTCAACGTGGCGGCCAAGGACAAGGCCACCAACAAGGAGCAGAAGGTGACGATCACCGCCTCGTCGATGCTCGCCAAGGAGGACGTGGACCAGATGGTCCGCGACGCCGCCGAGCATGCCGAGGAGGACCGCCGGCGCCGCTCCGAGGTCGAGTCACGCAACGAGGCCGATGCGCTCACCTTCCAGGCCGAGCGCCTGGTCAAGGACCTGGGCGACAAGCTGTCGGACGAGGATCGCGGCGAGATCGAATCGCGCGTGGCGGCTGTCCGTGAAGCCCTGAACGGGACCGATGCGGGCGCGATCGACTCCACCAAGCAGCAGCTCTCCGAGGTGCTGCAGCGGGTCGGTGCGAAGGCCTACGCGGAGGCTCCCGGCGAAGCGCCGGGCGGCAACGGGTCGTCGCCCGAAGGCGAGGCCGACGGCGCTGGCGAGGGTGCCGAAGGCGGCGAAGAGGAGACGATCGAGGGCGAGTACAAGGAGGTCTAAGCGGGAGGCGGACGCCCATCGTCGGCTGGCTAAAGCTACAGACCGCCGACGGGCGTCCGCCTCCCCGCACCGCTCCTCGCAAGATCCGCCAGGTGCCCTTGACCTCGGGCGGCGGCGCCTTGGCTGGCTGAAGTTACAGCCGCGCGAACGCTGCGGCGGCGCTTCGCATGCTTGCGAGCATCGGTCCGGTCGGCTGTGGTCCTCGGCGTTCCAGCGCGCCAGCACAGCGCAGGCGAGTGCGTTTGGACCGATCCGCCCGACCGCGCAAATGATGTCCTGGTGCGCGCTAACGCATCCGAGGCACATTGACGTTCACTCTTGAGGCCGCTTCACGCTCAGACGGGGCCACCGTGTGCGCCGTCGAGTCGGATAACGCGCATGTGCGCGACATCTGCACACTCCAGCGCGCCACTGCTCGGGAAGCGACAAGAACGGAACGAGGCCGGCCCCGACGGCCGGGGCCGGCCTCCATCCGTGGGCGAAGGGCTACTGCTGGAGCGCCTTGGCTTGATCGATCCAGTCCTGGACCTGCGCGACCGAAAGGCCGACCACGCTGCCGTGACGCGTCTCGATCATCTCCTTCAGCGACTCGGCGTTGCGGTGACTGAGCTCCTTGATCGAGTCGACGCCGATCGACTCGAGCATCTCGGTGTGCTTGGGACCGATGCCGTTGAGCTTATGCAGATCGTTCTCCATGCCACCCATCGGTTGATCCTCCTCATTCGGTCGCCCGTCGAGCATTGAGCGCTCGCGGACGCGACCGACTTAAACGGGCTGGGGCTGGGTGCAGTTCGGGCAGCGGCGTGCGGTGTACGGAATCTCCGTGGCGCACTCGGTGCAGGTCTTCGTGGTCGGCGTCTGCTCGACGCCGCGTT
>DASSTC010000050.1:0-17025 GCA_035708065.1 Candidatus Limnocylindria bacterium
CGACGAGAAGCGCTTCGCGCCGGCGGGCATGCTGGCCTACATCGGACAGCGCAAGGACGAGCTGGCCGACCCGGCGACGGCCAAGCGGCAGGCCGCGAACTTCTACGAGGAGACCGCCGCGCGGGTCTACGAGGCCTACCAACAGCAGCTCGCCGAGGACGGCGCCGTCGATTTCGACGACCTGCTGATGCGCACCGTCTTCCTGTTCGAGCAGCATCCGGACGTGCTGGCGCGCTACCAGACGCGGTGGCAGCAGATCATGGTCGACGAGTACCAGGACACGAACCGCGCGCAGTACCTCCTGTGCCGCCACCTCGCCGCCAAGCACAAGAACCTCGCCGTCGTCGGCGACGACGATCAGAGCATCTACTCCTGGCGCGGCGCCGACCTGCGCAACATCATGGATTTCGAGCGCGACTACCCCGATGCCAAGGTCGTGAAGCTCGAGCAGAACTACCGCTCCACGCAGAACATCCTGGAGGCCGCCCACGCGGTCGTCAGCCGCAATGCCGGCCGCAAGGAGAAGAAGCTGTGGACCGACAAGGGCGCGGGAACCCAGATCGAGCTCTTCGACGCGTACAACGAGTACGAGGAGGCCGAGTTCGTCGCGCGCCAGGTCGAGAAGCTGGTCGGTCGTTCGGGTGGACCGATGCAGGGGCTCCTCACCCGCCGCGCCTCTGACGAGGACGGCGCGCTGCGCTACGGCGAGATCGCGGTCACCTACCGGATCAACGCCCAGAGCCGCGTCCTCGAGGAAGCGTTCATGCGCTTCGGGATCCCGTACCAGCTCGTCGGCGGCACCCGCTTCTACGAGCGGCGCGAGGTCAAGGACGTCCTGGCCTACGTCCGCCTGGCCCGTAACCGCGCCGACCGGGTGGCGCTGGAGCGGATCATCAACGTGCCCGCGCGCGGCATCGGCGAGAAGACGGTCGAGGAGCTGCGCGCCTGGGCCGATGCTCGCGGCACGTCGCTGTGGGCGGCGGTCGAGGCCGCGGGAGACAATGCCAACCTGGCGCCGCGGGCGCGCGCCGCGCTGGCCTCGTTCGCCGGCATCGTGAGGCCGCTGATGGAGCTGGCCCTTGCCGAGCCGCCGTCAGCGGTGTTCGATGCGGTCGCCGAGCGCAGCGGGCTGCGCGAGCAGATCCTGGATGGCACCGAGCAGGGCGAGGAGCGCTGGCAGAACGTCGTCGAGCTGCGCAACCATGCCGCCGAGTTCGATGAGATCGCCCCGCCCGAGGGCCTCGCCCGATTCCTCGAGGAAGTGGCGCTCGTCAGCGACCAGGACACGCTCGAGGAGGCGCCGGACCGGGTGACCCTCATCACGCTCCACGCGGCCAAGGGCCTGGAGTTCCCGGTGGTCTTCATCGTCGGCCTCGAAGAGGGGCTGCTGCCGCACAAGCGGGCGCTCGAAGACGACCGCGAGCTGGAGGAAGAGCGCCGCCTGGCGTACGTGGGCATGACCCGCGCCAAGGACCGGCTCTACCTGGTGCATGCCCACCACCGCTCGACGTACGGCGTCGGCGCGGCCTCGGAGCCCAGCCGCTTCCTCTCGGAGCTGCCCGAGGAGCTGCTCAACGCGTCGCGCGACGACGGGTCGCCGTTCCGCCGCGGCGGCTGGCAGCGGCGAGGCGTCGACGACGCGAACTGGCTGCCCGGCGGCTACCGCTCGCCGACCCGCCGGGTCCAGGAGCCGCTGCGACCGATCTCGCTGCCGGACATGGCCGCGCCGGTCGAGTCGCGGGTCGGCGCCCGGCTGGATGCCGCGCGACAGCGCGTTGCGGGAGCACGCTACGAACAGTCCGGCGACGTCGACCTTGGGACGGGCACCTTTGAGGCTCGTGAGCCGGCGGCGGCGGTCGGCGAGCTCGCCTGGCGGCCGGGCGATCGTGTGCGCCACAAGCGCTTCGGCGAGGGGATCATCGTGTCGAGCCAGCTGGTGAAAGGCGACGAGGAGCTGACCGTCGCGTTCGTCGGCCAGGGCGTGAAGCGGCTCATCGCAGCATACGCGGGGCTGGAGCGGGCATGAGCGCGCGTCAAACGCCGAACGCGCCGCGGGTGCTCGCCGCAGAGCTGCGCGAGGCACGCGACCTCTTCCTGGCAGCGCTCGCCGACGTGGACCCGGCGCTGCTCGGGGCCCCGGGACTCTCCGGCGAGTGGTCGGCGCGCGAGCTGGTGGCGCATCTCGGCTACTGGGCCGGGCACGCCGCCGAGGCACTGCACTACGCCGCCGAGGGTCGTGCCGACGAGTTCGGCGAGGCCGAGATGGACGTCGACGAGCGCAACGCGATCGTCGCCCGGGTGGCAGCCGAGACGGACCTGGCGACGACGCGCAAGCGGGAGCAGGCGGCGTTCGACGCGCTGCTCGCGGCCCTTGGCGAGATCGACCCTACCGTGCTGGCAGACCGCGTGGCGTACGGCGACACGATCGAGCAGGTGGTCCGTGACGACGGGCCGGACCATTACCGCGAGCATGCCCTCGACATCCGCGCCTGGTTCACCGGCGAGAACGACGAGGACGACTTCGATGCCGACGAGCTCGACGACGCTGGCGAGGCCGATGGCGACGACGACTGAGCCGGCTGCACGCGTCGCCGAGCTGCGCGCGATCATCGACGACGCGAACCACCGCTACCACGTCCTCGATGCCCCGACCATGGAGGACGCCGAGTACGACCGGTTGCTGCGCGAGCTCAACGAGCTCGAGGCCGCACACCCGGAGCTCGTCACAGCCGATTCGCCGACGCAGCGGGTCGGTGCCCCGCCGTCGGCGCTGTTCGCCGAGGTGCGTCACGACGTGCCGATGCTCAGCCTGGGCAACGTCTTTTCCGCCGACGAGCTCCGCGACTTCGACGCTCGCGTGCGCCGCGGCCTGGGCCTGGCCGACGGCGATCGGTCGGTGACCTACGTCTGCGAGCTGAAGATCGACGGCCTGGCGATCAGCCTGCGCTACGACGGCCGCTCGTTCGTCCGCGGCGCCACGCGCGGCGACGGGTCGACCGGCGAGGACGTGACCGCCAACCTGCGCACGGTGCGCGCCATCCCGCTGCGCCTGCGCGAGGACCCGCCGGGCGAGCGGCTCGAGGTGCGCGGCGAGGTCTACATGCCGCGCGGCGCCTTCGCCGCGTTGAACGAGGAGCTTGAGCGAGCGGGCAAGCCGCTCTACGCCAACGCGCGCAACACGGCGGCCGGCACGGTGCGCCAGAAGGACCCGGCCGTGACCGCCGGGCGGCGTCTGTCACTGTGGACCTACCAGCTCGTGGGAGCGCACGGCCTGGCGACCCACTCCGAGTCGCTCGAGCTGCTGCAACGCCTCGGCTTCCCGGTGAACCCGAACATCCGCCGCGTCGACGGCATCGACGCGGTGATCGCCTACGTCGACGAGTGGGCCGATGCCCGCCGGGAGCTGGATTACGAAACCGACGGGATCGTCGTCAAGGTCGACTCGCTCGAAGATCAGGCGACGCTCGGCTTCGTCGCCCGAGCGCCGCGCTGGGCAACGGCGTACAAGTTCCCGGCGCAGCAGGTGACCACCAAGCTCGAGGCGATCGAGGTTTACGTCGGCCGCACCGGCGCGATGACCCCGGTGGCGCATGTCACGCCGGTCTTCGTGGCCGGCACGACCGTGCGGAACGCCACGCTGCATAACATCGACGAGATCCGGCGCAAGGACCTGCGCGTCGGCGACACGGTGGTTTTGCAGCGGGCCGGCGACGTGATTCCCGAGGTGGTGAGCGCGGTCGTCGAGGCGCGCGACGGTTCGGAGACGGTCTGGGAGATGCCGACTCACTGCCCGGTGTGCGGCAGCGAGGCGGTGCGCGAGGAGGGCGAGGCGGTGACGCGCTGCCCGAATCCCTTCTGCCCTGCGCAGCGCGTCGGGGGGCTGCTGCACTTCACCGGCCGCGGCGGGATCGATGTGGATGGGCTCGGCTACAAGATCATGCTGCAGCTCATCGAGCGCGACCTCGTGCGCGAGCCGGCCGACATCTTCCGGCTCGACGTCGAGACGCTGGAGGGCCTCGAACGGCTCGGCCGCAAGAGTGCCGAGAATCTGTACGCATCGATCCAGGCAGCGCGACGCCGGCCGTTGTCGCGCATTCTCAACGGGCTCGGGATTCGCCACGTCGGCGGACAGACGGCCATCGATCTCGCCGCGTGGCTGACCCGCGAGACGCCGCGTGCCAAGGGCGAGTCGGAGGCCGACTGGACGCGACGGGTCGTCGAGCGCCTGCGCGAGGCATCGGTCGATGAGCTCACGGACGTGTATGGCATCGGGCACGTGGTGGCGCAGTCGATCGCGCAGTTCTTCGACGATGAGCTGACGCGCGAGACGTTGGCGCGGCTCGTGGAGGCGGGGATGACCGCCGAGGCGCCTCAGCGGCGTTCCAGTGGCGAGCCGGTCGAAGGGCCGCTGAGCGGCAAGACGCTGGTGGTGACCGGCACGCTGCCCGGCTTCAGCCGCGAGGAGGCTGAAGAGGCCATTCGCGCCGCCGGCGGACATCCCGCATCATCGGTCAGCGCGAAGACCGATTACCTGGTCGCCGGCGACAAGGCCGGGAGCAAGCTCGCAAAAGCCGAGCAGCTCGGCGTGCCCGTCCTCGACGAGGACGGCTTCCGGCGCCTGCTCGAGGGAACTGGTGCATGAAGGACCTCGCCGAGCGCCTGCGCGCGCTGCACCACGCCGACGCGCCGCTGATCCTGCCGAACGCCTGGGACGTGGCCAGCGCCAGGGCCGTCGAGCGGGCCGGCGCCGCCGCGATCGCGACGAGCAGCAGCGCCGTCGCCGAGTCGCTCGGCTTCGAGGACGGCGAGAAAACGCCGCCGGACGAGATGTTCGCGGCGATCGCGCGGATCGCTCGCGGGGTTGCGCTGCCGGTCAGCGCCGACATCGAGGGCGGCTACGGGCTCGAGGCCGGGGAACTTGTCGAGCGATTGATCGCGACCGGCGCGGCGGGCATGAACGTCGAGGACACCGACCGCCAGTCGGCTTCAGCGCTGATTCCCGTGGACCGCCAGGCGCAGCGCATCGGCGCCATCCGCGACGCAGCCGCGGCCGCCGGCGTGCCGCTTGTCATCAACGCGCGGATCGACGTCTACCTGCGCGACCGGCGGTCGGCGGAGGCGGTCACCGACGAGGCGATCGAGCGCGGGCGCGCCTACCTGGCGGCGGGTGCCGACTGCGTCTACCCGATCTTCCTGGCTGATGCCACGCTCATCGGGCGCATGGTCGAGGCCCTCCAGGCTCCGGTGAACATCCTGCTGCGATCCAGTGTGCCGTCGATCGCCGAGCTGCATCGGCTGGGTGTGCGTCGCATCAGCGTCGGCGGAGGGCTTGCGAAGCGCGCCGTGGGAAGGATTGAGCGCGATGCTCGAGCTGTGCTCGGCGGCGATGCCTCGCCGTTCGGCTGATCGCGTCCGCGAAGAGCCGGCGTCCTACGGCGCGAGTGGTGGAAGCGCCAGCCGCGGTGGGGTCTGCGGAGGGACCGGAGCGTGCCAGTTGCCCGCAATATCGCGGAATCCCTCGGGCATGAAGAATATCGGTTCGTCGCCGATGACGACACACACCGGATTCTTGGCGATGTCGCCCATCCGGCCAATCGGCATGTCGCCTGTGAAGGCAATCACCCACGCCGCGTCAGTCACTTGCAGCTCCGGTTCGACGCCGACAAGCGGTACGTATTGCTTCGCCGGGTTGGCTGGGATCTGGGCCATTCCGGCGACGCTGTTGAGTCTCGAATCATCGACGCCGCAAAGCCGCATCGCCTCGGCGGCATTCGAGGATGGTGCGCTGGCGGACACGACACCGAGCGTGGCGTCCACCGGTCGCCCACCCCGAGTCGTGGCGAAGAGACTTGCCACGGTTGGAAGTAGGAGGATGAGCACCAGCAAGTGCGATCGTTCCCGCGCCCAACGACAGGAGCCGTTGGGAGGCACGCAGTTGCATCAATCGACCTGTAACGACTGAGGCTCCGATTGTCTCGCCCGATACGCATCGTCGCAATAGTGTCCGCCGCGGCTCTACTGACCGGATGCGCGCGCTTTGAGGACCCATCTCGCGCTCCCGTGCCCTCGGGCGATAGCGCAGTGGCGGTTGCCGACGCCCGACTGTTGACCGACACCTTCGGCTGGGTTGTCACGATTCAAGACAGTTACCTGACCCACGACGGCGGAAAGACGTGGTCCGCCTTCCCAGACGACTTCGCCATTGATACCGTCTCCGCGCAGGACGAGCGCAATGTGCTGGCGGCGGGCATCGAGCCGGACGGAATCCACGTCGCGATGACCGTCGACGGCGGTGCACACTGGACCATGAGTCGCTTGGACTCGCGGGGACAGCCCGCCGCGTTGACGTCGGCATTTGGCGATGGTGTAGCGGCCTTGCTCGTACAACAGACCACCAGCGCCAACTTTTCCATTGGGGATGTGTATGTGCGCGATCCGGATGGTGCATGGACGATCCACTCCGCACCGGCTGCGGGAGCGCTGACGATCGACAGCGAAGGTTCGATCTGGCTGGTGGGCGGCGTGCAGCACGAAGGCGTTTGGATCAGCTCTGACAGTGCCGAGAGCTGGCACCAGGTGAAGCTGCCTACGACGAGCTCCGATGCAGTTGCCCTGTCGCCAGCTGTCGCGCTCGACGACGGCAGTGTTGTCCTGGCCATCACGACCAACGGGCGCGATAGCACTGCCGTTTTCGTCCAGACGAGCGACGGGGGAATGACGTGGAAGCGCGGGGCGGTGGTTGGTGGTCTTGGTGAGACGGTTGCCGGCACGAGCCTGCCCAACGCCGTAGTTGACGCCGAGCATTGGGTTGTGCTTGACGCGCAGTCCGATGCCTTGACCAGAACTTCCGAGGCTGGGCTCACGCTTCCGGCTGTCTCGCCGCGTGGGCTACCGCCCGGCGTCGTCAGCCTGAGCTTTCCAACGTTGTCTCACGGGTGGGCGGTCAGCGCCAATGGATCATGCGCGGCCGATAAGGCGGACTGCTCGCTGCAGGAACGCGTGTCGGTGACTTCCGATGGCGGCCAGACGTGGGGGCCGCTGCCGATTCCGACCCGGACGACCGCCGCTCAATAGCGGTTAACGCCTGCCCGACGCCATCAGAGTGGCGTCCGGTTGTCGCCGTAGTCGCCACATGGCCCAGATCCCGACCAGCGGGCCGAGCGCGAGTAGCCCGAACGCGATTCGCCAGCCGCCGGGGTTGTCCGGACCGAGCAGGCTGACGCCCCAGATCGTGATCGAGGTCAGCAGGAAGCCGGCGGCGGTCTGCACGGTGAGCGCCGATCCGGCGGTTCCCGGCGGCGAAAGCTCGCTGACCGCGGTCGAAAACTGGGCCGAGTCGGCGACGACGGTGATCCCCCATGCCACGCTGAGCGCCAACACGGCGATCGGCCAGGCGCCGAACAGCAGCCCGGTGACCAGCGCACAGCTGCCGGAGACGGCCATGGCCGCGATCGTCACCGTCGTGCGCCCTAACCGGTCGGCGAGTGCCCCGGCGATGATGCAGCCGATGGCGCCAGAACCGACCACGACGAATGCCGCGAGGCTGGCCAATCCGTCGTCGTGGACGCCGCTCGCCGCGAGCGAGGCGGCCAGGAAGAGCGGCACCCAGCTCCACATCGCGAACAGCTCCCACATGTGGCCCAGGTAGCCGAGGTTCGCCAGCCGGACCGATGCCACGCGCAGCGCGGCCATGGCGACCGCCGGGCTGAAGCGCGCCGCGGGCACGCTGTACGGGCCGTCGCGCACGGCGACGGCGCAGATGAGGGCACCGATGCCCGAGCCGACGCTCGCGGCCAGGATCACGCTCCGCCAGTCGGCGGCCACGAGCACGCCGGCCGCGCGCAGGAGGTGGGGAAGCGCCGACCCGAGCGTCACCGCGGCGATTAACGTGCCGACGGCCAGCCCCCGCTCGCGGTCGAACCAGCCGGCCAGGACCTTCATTCCGACCGGATAGACGGCGGCAATCCCGGCGCCGGTCAGGAAGCGGAACGGCAGTGCACCGGCGAGATCGTCCGCCGCCAAGGCGAACCCGGCGTTGGCCAGCGTTGCGACCAGCGCCCCGGCGGCCATCAGCCAGCGTGCCGGCACGACGTCCGGCGCGCCGAGCGCCGCCAGGACGAGCGCGCTGACGGCGAAGCCGACCTGCACCGCGACGGTGAGCGTCGCCACCCCGATCGCATCGATCCGCCACTCGGCTACGAGGGCGGGCGCGACGGCCGAGCCGCTGAACCAGGTGCCGAGCACGAGCAGCACGGCGATCGACATCGCCGTCAACAGCGCCCAGCGTCCCGGCGGCTCGACCCGCGGCGGAGCGACGGCCGTCACTCGGTGAGCATCGTGAAGACGACGCACTCGCCGCGGAGCACCTCGGTCCCGTCATCGCGGCGGGCGACGCAGCGCAGCCGGGTGATCGGCTTGTCAGCGCGTGCCTCGATCACCTCCGCCTCGGCGGTCACCGTATCGCCGATGAACACCGGCGCGGGGTAGTCCCATTCCTGGTGGAGGAACACGCTGCCAGGGCCGGGGAGCACCTGCGCCACCAGCGCGTTGAACAGTCCCGCGGTCAGGCCGCCGTGCACCACCAGCCGGCCGAATCGGGTGCGCGCCACGAACTCGGGGTCGAAATGAAGGGGGTTGCGGTCGCCGCTGATGCCCGCGAACGCCTCGACGTCATCGGCGGTGAACGTCCGTGTCCAGGTCGCTCGCGCGCCGACCGCCGGCGGCGACCACCCGCTCATCGGATTTGCACCTCGACGTGGACCGGAACCGCGCGGCGGAGCGCATCGTGGACGGGGCAATGGTCGACCGCCCAGTCGACCAGCTCGCGCAGCACCGCTTCCTCGGCGGTCGCCGAGGCGATCGAGACCCGCACGGCCGAGTGCAGCGGTCCCGCGACGACGTCATCCTCCAGCCCGAGGATGCCACGGTCGTCCGACTCGCTGTCGACCGTGACCTCGAGGCGGTCGAGCTGGACCGCCTTCTGTGCGGCGCGCATCGCGATCAGCGTTCCGACGCAGCTGGCATGGGCCGCCCGCAGCAGCCAGCCAGGGCTCGCGGCCGATGCGCTCCCCCCGACGCTCGCCGGCATGTCCGTCGCGACCAACTCCTCCCCCGGACCGCGGACCTCGAAACGCAGGCCGCCGGCGAGTGTGGCGGTGGCGACCGAATCGGTATACCGCGCCTCCGTTGGGTGCTCACGCAGGTAGGCCGATGCCGCCTCGATCGCGCTCCGGATGCCCTCGCTCATGTTCAACTCCTTCAACTGTCGCCCTCGGCGAGGAACGCCTCGACCTGGTCGTCGTAGCCGGTGAACGAGGAGCGCACCGTGTGGCCGCAGTCCGGGTCGACCTCGAGTCGCGCGCCGGGGATCGACTCCGCCACCAGGCGCGTCGAGGCCGGCGGCACGATCTGGTCCTGCCCGCCGCCCAGGATCAGTGCCGGCACGGCGATCTCGCCCAGGCGGTCGGTGACGAACGACGACGGGTCGAGCGTCGCCTTCAGCTCACCGATGAACCGCTCCGGGGTGGCCGGCCGCGGCTGGAAGCGCGCCGCGACTGCGAATGCCTCGGCGGTCACGCTGCCGGCAGGCTTCATCTGCACGGCCATCTGGGCGAAGAACTCGCCCCACTGGCCGGCCTCGGCCATCGCGATCCACGAGCCCATCCGCTCGGCCATCGGCGAGTCTGCTGGCGTTTCGGAGGCGACCGACGACAAGACCAGGCGGGACACGAGCTCGGGATGGTCGACGGTCAGCCACAGCGAGATCCGGCCGCCGCCGGATTCCGCCTCGATGGCGACGGCCGTGCCCAGCTCGCTGAGCGCCACCGACACCGCATCGGCGATCAGCCGCGGATGCATCAGTCGCTCGGCATCGGCGGGATCGGCGGGCAGGGGCCGGCCGAGGACGACGACCGTCCGCCGCTGGGCGCGACCGCCCCAGCGGCGCAGCAGGACGTTCTCGGTGCCGGCCAGCGGGCGCAGCCCGGTCTCCACGCCGCCCAGGACCAGCAGCGGCACGCCCGGCCCGCCGCGCAGGGTGAATGCCTCGATCCGCCCGCCGCGGATGGGGATGCTGTGCACGCGAGGCTCGTCGGGCATCGGTCGAATCCTAGCCTGCTAGCATCGGTCAGATGATTACGCGCGCCGAAGTCGAGCACGTCGCCCTGCTCGCCCGCTTGGGCCTGACCGATGAAGAGATCGACCGCATGCAGGCCCAGCTGTCGCACATCCTCGAGACGATCGAGCGGCTGCGCGACGTCGACACCAGCCAGGTCGGCCCGACGGCGCAGGTCATCGCCCTCGAGAATGTGATGCGCGACGACGAGCCGCGGCCCGGGCTCGACCGCGAGTCGGCGCTCGCCAACGCGCCGCTGCGCGAAGGACCGATGCTGCGCGTGCCGGTCGTCCTCGAACAGGGCCGATGACCCGGTTCCGCGCGCTGCAGCCATCCCGTGGCTCTAACAGCGAAGCAGGCATGCGTTGGGCGGCGAATTCGCCTCCTCATCCGCTGACGCGGTCACCGGGTGGTGATGCAGCCAATATCGGCGCCCAAACGACCGCTCGTTCGCCGATAGAGCCACCATCTGGCTATCGAGCGACGAGATGACGCTCCCGCTGTCAGATCGGACCATGAGCGAGGCTGCGGAGTTGCTGCGCGACCGCGAGGTGAGCAGCGTCGATCTGACGCGTGCCTGCCTGGAGCGCATCGAGGCGCACGGGCAGCGGCTCAACACGTTCCTGGCCGTCGGCGCGAAGGCGGCGCTCGCGTCAGCCGAAGCGGCGGACGCCGCGCGTGCGGCCGGTAAGGATGGGCCGCTCCTCGGGATCCCGTACGCGCTGAAGGACATCTTCGTCACGCGCGCGCTCGACGAGGACGGGGTGCCCACTGACGGTCTGCCGACGACCGCCGGCTCGCGGATCCTGGAGGGCTATCGCTCCCCGTATGCCTCGGACGCCGAGGAGCGGCTGGCGGCCGCCGGCGCGGTGCTGCTCGGCAAGACGAACTGCGACGAGTTCGCCATGGGCTCGTCGAACGAGAACTCGGCCTTCGGCCCGGTGCGCAATCCGTGGGACGAGACGACGGTGCCCGGTGGCAGCAGCGGGGGATCAAGCGCAGCCGTGGCCGCCGGCCAGGCCTTCTTCGCCACCGGCACCGACACCGGCGGCAGCATCCGTCAGCCCGCCTCGCTGACCGGCACGGTCGGTCTCAAGCCGACCTACGGGCGGGTCAGCCGCTACGGGATGATCGCCTTCGCCTCGAGCCTCGACCAGTGCGGCCCGCTGACGCGCAGCGTGCGCGACGCGGCGCTCGTGCTCGGGGCGCTCGCCGGCCACGATCCGCGTGACTCGACGAGCGTCGACCTGCCGGTCCCCGATTACGACGCGGCCCTCAGCGGCGACGTGAAGGGCCTCCGGCTCGGCGTGCCCCGCGAGTACTTCGTCGCCGGCATGGAGCCGGGGGTCGAGCGGGCGGTGCGCGACGGCATCGGTCTGCTCGAGAAGCTCGGAGCCGAGATCGTGGAGGTCAGCCTGCCGTCCACCGACCAGGGGCTGGCGACCTACTACATCATCTCGCCCGCCGAGGCATCGGCCAACCTGGCGCGCTACGACGGGATCAAGTACGGCCTCAGCGCCGGCGAGGACGACCTGCTCGAGAACTACCTGCGCACCCGCGGCGAGGGCTTTGGGCCGGAGGTCAAGCGCCGGATCATGCTCGGCACCTACGCGCTGTCGGCCGGCTACTACGACGCGTACTACGTCAAGGCGCAGCAGGTGCGCACGCTGATGAAGGACGAGTTCGACCGCGTCCTGACCGATGTCGACGCCCTGCTGGCGCCCACCTCGCCGAGCGTCGCCTTCCCGATCGGCGCCAAGACCGACGATCCGGTGCTGATGTACCTCAACGACGCCTGCACGCTGCCGGTCAACATCGCCGGACTCCCGGGCATCTCGGTGCCGTGCGGCCTGTCGGAGGGCAAGCCGGTCGGGCTGCAGGTGATCGGTCGCGCCTTCGACGAGGCGATGATCTTGCGCATCGCCGATGCCTACGAGCGCGCCGCCGGATTCTCCGAGCTGAGACCGGCCCTTCCGACTGCCTGAAGTCCGCGGCGGAGGATCACGCGAGAATGTCGCCGAATTGACACGCTGAAGGTCGCGTCGGCGCGTGCCGCTTCTTGCGCACCGGCGGATCATCGTGCCCGGCGGTGCCGACTCGAAGGATCAGGTCGGTGAGCCAGCAGGAGGTCGGCAGCAATGACGACAGGCAGCGAGGGGTTCACCCTCACCATCGGCGACCTGCACCAGGTCGTCCCAATGGCGTTCCCGGACGCCACGGTCGCGCAGCAGCTGGCCGCCCGCCTGAAGAGCGGCGACGAGCAGGCGCTGGCCGTCAAGATCGCCCCGCTGGAAGAGTCGGACGTCGAGGGCCACTGGCGCAGCACCTCGGTCGACATCACCATCCAGCTCGGCGATGACGACGTCGAAGGGCACGCGATGAGCGTCCACTTCCCGTCGGCGGCGGAGGCGGACCGTTTCCGCAAGCGGCTCATGGCGGTCGGCCTGCTGGCAGGCACCATCGCCATCGGATCGGTCAGCGCGGCGGCGATCGCCAACGCACCGTCGATCCCGAGCGGCGCGGCCGTTCCCGGCCCGGCGCCGATCACCTACCAGGCCCCGGCGGGTCACGGCTTCTTCGAAGGCGCCGATATCGTCGCTCCGGCGACCGGCGCGGCCGCGCAGGCGGCGGTCGGCAGTGGCACCCGCGGTGGCATGGTCGAAGGCGCGGACATCGGCATGCCGGCGGCGCCGGCAGCGGCGGCCGGCGCGGCGGCCAATGCGGCCAACGCGGCGACCCGTGGCGGCCTGGTCGAAGGCGCGGACGTCGACGCCGGCGCGTTCGGCATCGGTTCGAGCGTCGAGCGAGCGGCCGTGGCCAACGCCGACACCAAGGGCGGGCTCGTCGAGGGCGCGGACGTCGACTCCGGGGCTTCCGGGATCGGCTCGAGCGTCGAGCGCAGCCGAGTGGGCGGCGTGGTCGAGAGCGCCGACTGACGGAGGTTCCGTCACAGCACCTCTCCTCCAGGAGGTTCGAAAGGCCGGCCGGCGGGCCGGCCTTTCGGCTGCCCGGCGCGTGGTGACGCATGCCTCGCCACCCGTGCTGGGCGACGTGGCTAGACTCGCGACATGCCGGAGATCAGCCACGTGCGCATGGGCGTGCCCGACCAGGCGACGCTCAACCGCGTCCTTCGCGAGGCGGGGACGACCGCCTTTCCGCAGTGGCTCTACGCGGAGCCGCACGACCACGCCCAGATCCTGTGGTGGGGGATTCGCGGCGCACCGACGCAGCTGCTCGACGTTCCGGACGACCCGGCGAGGCAGAACCTGTTCCCCCGACCGAACGACGACTGGAGCGAGACGCCGCGCGGCCTGGTCCTGGCGACGGCCGAGGCCGAGCGAGCGGCGCACGACCTCGAACCGGTGACCGGCAACGACTGGCACTCGGTGTCCGACGACCTCATCCTCAGCGCACGGTGCTATCGCATCCAGCTCGGCCACGCCTTCCTGGTGCTCGCCGAGCCGCTGCAGGAGGGCTACATCTCGGCCTGCCTGTCGCGCTACGGTGAGGGACCGGTGGCGGTCGCGCTCGACGGCAACACCGCCGCCGGCCGGCCGGTGCCGACCAACCCGGTGACGCTCGGCCGGGCGACCTACGTTCGGCTCGGCGAACGCTGGGGACCGACGCTCATCTTTCCCAGCCCGTGACCGGGCCGACCTACACCGAACACATCGAGACGGTCCGTCGCCGACGCCTGGAGCGGCTGACCGCGCCGCGCGGCTGGCTGACCCTTGTCGGCCTCGAGTGGCTCCAGCCCGGAGAGAATCGTGTCGGCGCCGACCCGGATGCCGACGTCGTCCTGCGCGGCGTCGACGCGCCTGCCTTCGCCGGCACGATCGTTCTGACCGATGCGACCGCCCGTTTCATCCCGGCGCCCCGCGCCGACGTGACGCACGACGGACGGCTGCTCGACGAGCCGCTCGAGCTGCGCGACGACCTGGAGGCCGAACCGACGCTGCTCGAGATCGGCACGCTCAGCTTCCATCTCATTCGCCGTGGCGACCGGCTGGGGATCCGGGTCCGTGATGCGCAGGCGGAGGCGCGGACCGGCTTCGCCGGACTGCGGTACTTCCCCATCGACCCGTCGTGGCGCATCGAGGCCCGCTTCGAGGCGACGCCCGGTCGCAGCGTTGACGTGCCGGACGTCCTGGGCGTCATCGAGCCGACCAGCGCACCGGGGATCGTGGTCTTCGAGCGCGACCGGCACGAGCACCGGCTGGATGCGCTGGACGGTGACGACCAGCTCGGCCTGTGGCTCATCTTCGGCGACGCGACGAACGCGTCCGAGACGTATCCCGGCGGCCGGTTCCTGTACACCCAGCCGCCGGCCGGCGATCGCGTGGTCGTCGACTTCAACCTGGCCTACAACCCGCCGTGCGTCTTCACGCCGTACGCGACCTGCCCGCTGCCATGGCCGGCGAACCGGGTGGACCTGGCGGTCACGGCCGGCGAGAAGCGATACGGCCTACACTAGGGTCCCATGAGCATCGAGCCGAGCCTGCGTCCCGCGCCCCTCGGCCGTCCGACGGCCGACTTCCTCTCGTCGAAGGTGCGCAACATGCCGCCGTCGGGCATCCGCCGCTTCTTCGACATGCTGGCCGAGATGAAGGACGTGATCAGCCTGACGATCGGCGAGCCGGACTTCACCACCCCCGAGCCGATCACCCGGGCCGCCATCGACAGCCTCGAGGCCGGCGAGACGCACTACACCGCCAACGGCGGGATGATCGAGCTGCGCGAGCTGATCGCGGCCAACCTGGCGCATCGGTATGGCGTCGACTACGAGCCGAGGAGCGAGCTGGTCATCACGGTCGGTGCCAGTGAGGGCCTGGATGCCAGCCTGCGGGCGCTCCTCGATCCCGGCGACGAGGTCATCTATCACGAGCCGTGCTTCGTGGCGTATGCGCCCTGCATCGAGCTTGCCGGCGGCATTCCCGTCCCGGTCAGCACGACCGATGCGACCGACTTCCGGGTCAGCGCGGCGGCCATCGAGGCGGCCGTCACCGATCGGACGAAGGCGATCTTCCTTGGCTACCCGAACAACCCGACCGGCGCGGTCCTGTCGCGCCAGGAGCTCGAGGCGATCGCCGACGTGGCTCGGCGCCACGACCTGCTGATCATCAGCGACGAGATCTATGACCGCCTGGTCTATGGGACGCACCGCCACACCGCGGTGAGCTCCCTCGAGGGAATGCGCGAGAGAACCGTGCTCATCGGCGGCTTCAGCAAGGCGTATGCGATGACCGGGTGGCGCATCGGCTTCGTCGCGGCGCCCGCCGACCTGATGGCCGGGATCGCCAAGGTGCACCAGTACGGGATCATGTGCGCGCCGACCGCCTCGCAGTACGCCGCGATCGAGGCGCTGCGCGACGGCGAGCCGTTCGTCGTCGAGATGCTCGCCGAGTACGACCGGCGGCGCGTGCTGATGACGCGTCGCTTCAACGAGATGGGTCTCGACTGCTTCGAGCCCGAGGGCGCCTTCTACTGCTTCCCGAACATCACCTCGTCCGGCCTCGACGACGAGGAGTTTGCCGAGGCGTTGCTTCGCGAGGAGAAGGTCGGGGTCGTGCCGGGCCGGGCCTTCGGGCCGTCGGGCATCGGCCACGTGCGCTGCTGCTACGCGACCGCCTACGAGGAGATCGTCGAGGCGATGGACCGCATCGAGCGCTTCGTGGAGCGGCGCCGAGCGCAGGAGCGAACGCTGCCGGTCTAGGCGGCCGCGTGCTCCATGCAGGCGTGCGCGAAGGCGAGCAGCGCGTCGACGCCCTCGCGATCGATCGCCGACCCCTCCGCCGCAAGCTCGATCTTCGGATCCTCGCCCATCAGCCGCCAGACGGATCGCATCTGCGAGGTGTCCTCGCCGATCTGCGCATCGGTCTGCAGGCGAATTCCGCGGACGCTGCGCCAGCGGTAGAGCGTGCCGCGCAGGTACCAGTCGGTATCGGACGAGGAGCCCGACGGCGCCCAGGAGTAGTCGGCCAGGCCGATGTCCGTCGCCACGAGGACACGCATCCGCCCGTTGTCCGGGTTGACCGTCACGTGCGTGGCGAGCTCGGTCGCGCCGAGGTCGCCGATCTGCCGCTGCAGCAGCGCGCGGGCCTTGCCCAGCGCGTCCCACTCACCGATCTTCATGGCGCGCAGGATAGCCGCTCGACGGCCCGCGCCGGTGGAGCGCCGAGCGCCTGCCTAGAATCAGGCGCATGGCGGTGAGCACGCGCTACGAGACGATCATCGGCATCGAGGTGCACGCGCAGCTGCGCACCGCATCCAAGATGTTCTGCGCCTGCCCGACGCCCACGCTCGAGGACGAGCCGAACACACGCGTGTGCCCCGTCTGCCTGGGCCTGCCCGGCAGCCTGCCGGTCATCAACCGCCGTGCTGTCGAGCTGGTGATGCTCACCGGGCTGGCGCTGGAGTGCCACGTCGAGACGGAGGCGGTGCGCTTCGAGCGCAAGAACTACTTCTACCCGGATCTGCCGAAGGGCTACCAGATCAGCCAGTACGCGCTGCCGCTGTGCGCCGACGGACGCCTGGTCGTGCCGGTGCCCTCCGCGGACGGCGAGGTGGTGGTCGGCATCACTCGCGCCCACCTCGAGGAGGACACGGCGCGCATGCAGCATGGCGGCCGTGGCTACAGCCTGGTCGACTTCAATCGCGCCGGCGTCCCGCTGATGGAGATCGTCACCGAGCCCGACATCCGCACGCCTGCCCAGGCGCGCGCCTACGGCGAGACGTTGCGAGACATCCTGCGCTACATCGGTGCCAGCAATGCCGACATGGAGGCGGGATCCATGCGCATCGAGGGCAACATCAGCCTCAGGCCGATGGGCACGGAGCGCTTCGGCACCAAGGTCGAGGTCAAGAACCTCAACAGCTTCCGCTCGCTCGAGCGCGCCATGGAGTACGAGATC
>DASSTC010000051.1:0-14707 GCA_035708065.1 Candidatus Limnocylindria bacterium
TCGCCGCCCGGCACCACCACGTCGTGCACGTCGCTTCCCCGCCGCGAAACGACGCCGAAGCCGAGCCCGATCTCGACGCCCTTCACCGCCGGGATGGCCATCATCGCGCCGGCAAGCGCACCATCGAGCCGCGTGTCCCACTCGGCGTCGGAGCCGACGCCGACCGGCATGCCTTCGGCCACGACCACGAACGAGCCGCCGATCGAGTCGCCGGCCTCCTTGACCGCATCGATCACCGCCAGCATCTTCGGCTCCGCTTCCGGATCCGGGCAGCGCAGCGGCGATGGGTCACGCAGATCCTCGCGCCACCAGCCGTCCGGGACACGCTCGAGGGCCGTGGGCGCGGAGGCGAAGGCCCGCACCGGCCCGACCTGGTCGACGAAGCTCCAGACGCGGACCCCGACCGTCGCCAGCAGTTGCCTGGCGACCGCGCCGGCCACCGCTCGGGCAGCGGTGGATCGAGCCGAGGCGCGCTCGAGGACCTCGCGAATGTCATCGGTGTCGTACTTGATGGCGCCGGCGAGATCGGCGTGACCGGGGCGAGCACGGGTGATCGGCTTCGGCCGCCGGTCCGCCGGCACGGCTTCGACCGCCATCCGGTCGGTCCAGTTCTGCCAATCGCGGTTGGCGACCTCGAAACCGAGTGGTGAGCCGAGCGTGCGCCCGTATCGCAGTCCGCCCATCCACTGCACCCGGTCGCGCTCGATCTGCATGCGCCGTCCGCTGCCGTAGCCGTGCTGACGGCGCTGCAGGTCGCGGTTGACGCCGGTTGTCGCGACGCGCAAGCCGGCCGGCAACCCCTCGAGCACGCCGACCAACCCCGGCCCGTGCGACTCGCCCGCGGTCAGCAGCCGGAGGCGCTTCATGCCGGCACCGCCGCCAGCGCTTCGAGGTCCTCCCAGAACCCGGGATACGAGACCGATGCGCACTCGGCGTCGTCCATCCGGACCTCGCCTGCGACACCGCTGAGCGCAGCGACCGCGAAGGCGATCGCAATCCGGTGGTCGCCATACGTGCTGATCTCCGCGTCGCCCGCCGATCCGCGTGCAACGCGCCACCCCGTCGGTCGCTCCTCGACGCTGGCACCGATGCCGTTCAGGCCTTCGGCGACCGCCGCGATGCGGTCGGACTCCTTGACCCGCAGCTCCCCGGCGTCCCGCAGCTCGCTCGTGCCGTCGGCGGCGGCCATGGCGATCGCCAGCAGCGGCAGCTCATCGATGAGCGCGGCGACCTCGTCGCCGGCGATCTCGAGCGCCTCGAGCCGTGGGACGCTGCGGACGCGCAGCGAACCGACCGGCTCGGGGCCATCGTCGGCGCTCTCCTCGAGCGCGATGTCGGCGCCCATGCGCCGTAGCACCTCCACGAAGGCCAGCCGCGTCGGGTTGAGGCAGACGTCGACGATTCGCACGTCGGCGTCGGGGTGGAGCGTCGCCGCGACGACCCAGGCGGCCGCGCTCGAGGGGTCGCCGGGAACCTCGAAGTCGAATGCTCGCGGACGGGCCGGGCCGGTGACCGTTGTGCGCAACCCGTCGCGCTCGATTGGCACGCCGAGCCAGCCGAGCAGCCGCTCGGTGTGGTCGCGCGTCGGCCCGGGCATCTCGACGGTCGTGGTTCCGTGTGCGCCGAGCGCGGCGAGGCAGATCGCGCCGAGCACCTGCGCGCTGGCAACCTGCGGGCTGAGCTCCACGGCATCCAGTGGCGCGGCGGAGACCCGCAGCGGCGCGTGGCCATCCGCCGTGTCGATCTGCGCGCCCATCCGGCGCAGCGGCGTCGCAATGCGCTCCATCGGTCGCCGTCGGAGCGACGCATCGCCGTCGAGCGTCGCCGCGATGCCCTGCCCGGCGAGCAGCCCGGCCAGCAGACGCATGGTCGTGCCCGAGTTGCCGCAGTCGAGCACGTGCCCCGTGCCGAGGGCCGCCAGGCATCGGCGCGTGCTCTCGAGATCGGCACCCGGTCGGTGCAGCGAGACCGTCGAATCGCCATCGGCAATTGCCGCAGCCATCAGCGCACGATGCCCGATCGACTTGTCCGAGGGCACGCGGATCTCGCCGCGCAGCGACGGCGCCGGTTTGATCACGCGGCTCATTGGCCCGCCGAAGCGTGACGGCGCTGGACGGAGCGCGACGCGCGCAGGATCGAGCCGAAGATCGCGGACATCTCCTCGGCCGTCATGATCCCTTCTCCGGCGGCCGCGGCGGCCAGCAGCTCGTGCTCACGCCGCACATCATGGCCGTGCGAGCCGTTGCCGCGCACCTGCTGCACGGCCAACGCCGCCGCGGCCCGCTCCTGGAGGAGCGCCGCGATCCGCCGGTCGAGCTCGTCGATCGATGCCCGCAGCGGCCCGATCTCCGCAGGCGGAGAGACGGCAGGCACCGCCACGGCATCGGCCCCGCGGATGAACTGGAGTCGCCGAAGCTCGTCCATGAGCTCGCCGAACTCGGCGAAGGAAAGCGACTGGTCGCCGTCGGACCTGGCGCGCGGGGGATCGGGATGGACCTCGATCAGCAGGCCGTCCGCGCCGACGGCTGCGCCGGCGAGCGCCATGGGTCCGACCAGGGAGCGCTGACCGGTGCCGTGCGACGGGTCGATCATGATCGGCAGGTGCGTGAGGCCGCGCAGGACCGGCACCGCAGACAGGTCAAGGGTGTTGCGCGTGGCCGTCTCGAACGTGCGGATGCCGCGCTCGCACAGGATCACGTTCGGATTGCCCGACGACAGGATGTACTCGGCCGCCAGCAGCCACTCCTCGATCGTCGCGCCGAAGCCGCGCTTGAGCAGCACCGGCAGCCGGCTCTGGCCGACCGCCCGCAACAGCACGAAGTTGTGCATGTTGCGGCTACCGACCTGCAGGACGTCGACGAACTGCTCGAAGACTTCGACCTGGGCTGGATCGGTCACCTCGCTGATCACCGGCAGGCCGGTCTCGTTGCGCGCCCGCGCCAGCAGCTCGAGCGCCGGGACGCCAAGGCCCTGGAAGGCGTATGGCGAGGTGCGCGGCTTGAAGGCACCGCCTCGCAGGAGGTGCGCTCCCTCGTGGCGGACGGCGCGCGCCGTCTCGAGCAGCTGCGCTTCGGACTCGACCGCGCACGGGCCGCCGACGATCTTCAGCTCGCCTCCCCCGCCGATGTCCACGTCGCGCACCCGTACCCTGGTCGGCTCGGAATGGTGCTCGATGCTCGCCAGCTTGTACGGCTGCGTGATGCGCACGACCTGCTCGACGCCCGGGAAGGTCCCCAGATGCGACGCTCGCTCGACCTCTGCACCGACCACGCCGATCACCGTCCGCTCCTCGCCGACGCTGACGAAGGCCTCGAGGCCGTTCGCCTCGATCTCGCGCTTGACCTCGCTGACCTCGTCGCGCGTCGCCGTCGGACGCATCACCACGATCATGTTCTTCGCTACGCCTTTCGCTGCTCTGGTGCCGGAGCGTTGCCGGCCTGGTTGGCAGAGGGGAAACAAAAAACGCAGGGTCCGAATCGGACGCTGCGTCGGCGGGAACGAGTGCCTCTGCTGACGGGACATGCCCGTCTGCCTCGTGCCCGCTAGGCGTAGTACCAGAACACGTGGTTCATGAGTGCGCGGAAGGGTAGACCGATGCGACGCCGAGTGTCAACGCGCCCCGGAGCGCTTGATCGCGAGACCCGCTGACAGCACGGTCCGTCCGCCGTCGACGCGCCATACCGCGCCGCTGACGTAGGCAGCCTCGCTCGAGAGCAGGAACGCAATGACGGCCGCGACTTCGGCGACGTCGCCCATCCGCCCGAGCGGAACGTCCGGCCGGTCGGACGGCGGAAATGCCGCCGGATCGAAGTCCGTGTCAATCGCCCCCGCCGCAACCACGTTGACGCGCGCCTCGGGCGCCGCGACGAGGGCCATCGAACGGGCCAGGCCCTCGAGTCCCGCCTTCGACGCCGCATAGGCAGGCGAGCGAGGCGAGCCCTCGACGGCTCCGGCAATGCTGCCCACCAGTACCGCGGCTCCACCGGCCGCCTTGAGCAGCGGCAGCGCCTCCCGCAGCGCGACGTACGGCGCCCGGAGGTTCACCTGAAGCACCCGGTCGAAGGCATCGAGGTCGTCCCATGGCCCGGACGGTGGCAGGCCGGCCGAGCAGACCAGCCCGTCGAGCGCGCCCACACCATCCAGCGCCGACGAAAGCACGGTGGCATCCGAGGCGTCGCCCACGATGTCGCCATCACGCCCGCGCTGCAGGTCCACGCCGACCACCCGCCAGCCATCGGCCAGCAGGCGCTCGACCGTGGCCCGGCCGATCCCCGACGCCGAACCGGTGACCAGTGCGGTCGGCTGTCGCTCCATCGGCGGAGCATGCCACACCGTTGCGCCGGCGGGCGTAACGTGCATCTGCTTCCGCCCGTCCAGACCGATGTCGCACGGAGTCCTCCCACGAATCGTCCTGTCCACCGCTTCGCCCCGCTCGCCAACCTGCTGCTCATCGTCGTGCTGCTCGCGTCGTGCGGCACCGCGCCGCAGCCGACGCCCTCGGCACCACCAAGCCCACCGACCCCGCAGCCGACGGTTGAACCGCCGGCATCGCCCTCCGCGACGGCAACGCCGGACCCCATCCAGGCACGCATGGATGGAATGACGGTCGAGGAGCGCATCGGTCAGCTGCTGATGCCGTATGCCTATGGCGCATCGGCGACCGACGTCACCGCCGCGCAGGCGGCCGCCAACCAGCAGCTGTACGGCGTCGGCACGCCGGCCGAGCTGGTGGCCCGCTATCACCTTGGCGGCGTGATCCTGCTGCCGCGCAACACGCTCCACCCGACGCTCGCGGACGTGCGGACCGAGAACACCACCGACCCGGCGAAGGTGCCCGCGCTGGTCGACGGGCTCCAGCGGGCGGCGCTCGGCGACAGCGGCGTGCCGCTGCTGATCGCCACCGACCAGGAGGAGGGGCTGGTGACGCGGATCGGCGCGCCGCTGGCGACGTTCCCCGGAGCCATGCCGCTCGGCGCCGGGCGCGACCCGGACCTGGCGCGCCGGGTCGCCGCGGCAACCGGCCGCGAGCTGAGCTCGCTGGGCGTCAACTTCGACCTGGCGCCCGACGCCGACGTCAACGTCGAGCCGCGCAACCCGGTGATCGGGCTGCGCTCGTTCGGCGATGACCCGACGCTGGTCGCCAGCCTCGCCGCGGCACAGGTCGAGGGCTACCAGCAGGACGCCGGGATCGGCGCGGCGGCGAAGCACTTCCCGGGGCACGGCGACACGACCGTCGATTCGCACACCGGCCTGCCGCGCATCACCCACGACCGTGCGACCCTCGACCGGCTCGACCTGCCGCCGTTCGCATCGGCCATCGATGCTGGCGTCGACGTGGTGATGGCGGGACATCTCCTGGTGCCGGCGCTCGATCCCGACCAGCCCGCGACGCTCTCGAAGGCGATCCTGACCGGCCTGCTGCGCGGCCAGCTTGGCTTCGACGGCGTGGTCATGACCGATTCGCTGTGGATGGCCGGCATCCGCGACCGCTCGAAGACCGATGCCGACGCGGCGTTGCACGCCCTGCTGGCCGGTGCCGACATCCTGCTCATGCCACCGGACCCGGCCGGCACGCTGAACGCGTTGGCTGCAGCGGTCAGTGATGGCACGCTTCCCGAGGAGCGGCTTGATGCCTCCGTGCGGCGCGTCCTGGAGCTGAAGCAGCGCCTGGGCCTCCTCGAGCCCGGCTGGCAACCTGCGGCCGCGATGCCCGCCGCCGGTGATCTCACCACTGACCGGCAGCTGGCGCTCGACGCCGCGACGCGCGCGGCAACGCTGCTCAGCTGCCGCGCCAGCACGCTCCCACTCGAAGGGTCGACGCTGGTCGTCGGCCTCGCCGGTCCGGCGCAGTCGCTCGCATCGGCGCTCCCCGATGCCGACGCGCTTGCCGTGGACTTCAACCCGACGGCCGCACAGCGCCAGGCGGCGCTGAACCGGGCGGCGATGGCCGAGCGCGTCGTGCTGCTCACCTGGGACGCCGGAGGATCTGCCGCACAGCGGCAGCTGATCGCCTCGCTGGCAGGGACATCGACGCCGGTGATCGCCGTATCGGTCGATCTGCCGTACGACCTCGCCGTTGCCGGTGCCGCGGATGCCCAGGTTGCGACCTACGGTGCCGGCGCGACCTCCATGGCCGGCCTCGCAGCGGCACTCACCGGCAACAGGTTCGCGGGCCGTCTCCCGGTGGCGGTGCCGGGTGGGTTCGACTTCGGCGCGGGGTTGGCGAGCTGCGGCTGAACGGGTTGCATCGGTCAACCCAATCCGTGCTAGACTCCGCCGCGACATCGCTCCCTGCGGGGAGCACCAGAATTTGCGGCGCACGGTCACTCCTCTCACGGTTCTCGGCGAGAAGGTCGCTGGAGCCGCACGAGAAGGAGTTTCTTTTTTGTATCAGTCCACCTACGCGGACAAGACGCTGACCTGTGCCGACTGCGGCCAGGAATTCGTCTTCACCGGCAGCGAGCAGCAGTTCTTCGCCGATCGCCAGTTCAGCGAGCCGCGCCGCTGCCCCGCCTGCCGGGCGATCCGCAAGGCCGGCCGCGACAACGGCGGCAGCAGCTACGGCAATGGCGGTGGCTACTCGAGCGGCGGTTACGACCGCGGTCCGCGCGAGATGCACAGCGCGACCTGCGCGAACTGCGGGCGCGAGGCGCTCGTCCCGTTCCGCCCCACCGGCAGCAAGCCGGTCTACTGCAGCGACTGCTTCAGCGGCCGCCGCTAGACGGCCGGCGCAGCGGCGCCGGCACACCGCGACCACGAGCCCGGCGAACGATCGCCGGGCTCTTCTGCTGCTTAATCGAGCGTTGATCGTCGGATAACGACCCGTTGACGCACGCGTCGCAACCTGCGGGGCATGACCAATCGATGCATGCCGCTCGGCAGACGTGCGAGACGCACCGCGCTGCCCCTCCTGCTCGTCGGTTCGCTGGTGCTCGCCGCGTGCCAGGCAACCGGTGCACCCAGCTCCTCGGACGGCCCGCGGTCGCCGTCGACCTCGGCCGGCGCAGGGCTCCAGGCCAACCTCGTCGGCGCGGGTGCCACGTTCCCCGATCCGGTCTACCAGGAGTGGATCGGCGCCTTCACCGCCGAGAACCCCGGCGTCTCGATCACCTACGAGCCCATCGGGTCCGGCGGCGGGGTGGAGCAGTTCATCGCCGGGTCGACCGACTTCGGCGGGTCGGACGCCTTCATGACCGATGACGAGCTCGCCGCTGCCGAGAAGGCGCATGGCTGCGCGGCGGTCCACATCCCGACCGTCTTCGGCGCGGTCGCCGTCGCCTACAACCTGCCCGGTGTCGAGGGCCTCGTCCTCGACTCCAGCGCGATCGCGAAGATCTTCCTGGGCGAAATCAAGACCTGGAACGACCCCGCGATCGCCGCGCTCAATCCCAACGCGACGCTTCCCGCGACCGACATCATCGTGGCGCACCGCTCCGACGGCTCCGGCACGACCTCGATCTTCACCACGTACCTCGACGGCGAGAGCGGCCAGTGGCATGACGCCGTCGGCAAGGGCAAGGAGGTCAGCTGGCCGACCGGCGTCGGCGGCCAGGGCAACGACGGCGTCGCCGCCGCGATCGCGCAGAACGAGGGCGGGATCGGCTACGTTGAGCTCTCGTACGCGATCGAAAACAGCCTGACGGTGGCATCGGTCAAGAACGCGGACGGCATGGCGATCGAGCCCACGCTCGAGTCGACTGCCGCGGCTGCCGACGGGATCGAGATCCCCGAGGACCTGCGCTTCAACATCAGCGGCGTGGCCGGCAAGGGCTACCCGATCGCCGGTGCAACCTGGGTGCTGGCCTACACCTGCGGCTACGACGCTGCCAAGGCGGATGCGCTGAAGGCGTTCCTGCGCTGGTCCCTGGAGAACGGCGACGACATCGCCCGCCAGCTGCACTACGCGCCGATCGGCGAGGCGCTGCAGGTTCGCGCGCTGGCGAACGTCGACCGCATCAACGCCGCCGGATGAAGCACGCCCGCGGCGACGCGGCATTCCGCTTGACGGTGACCCTTTCGGGGGTCGCCGTTCTCGGCGTGCTGGCGTTGATGATCATCTCGACGACGCTGGACGCGCTGCCGGTGCTCCGGTCGCAGGGCCTCGGCACGTTCCTGACGGGCACGACCTGGGACCCCGGCGGGTCGCGCACCGCGATCACCGGCACCTACCAGGCCGGAGTGTTCCTGTACGGCACGCTGGTCACCGCCCTGATCGCGCTGCTCCTGGCGGTACCCGTCTCGCTGGGCATCGGCCTGTTCCTGAGCGACATCGCCCACCCGCGGGTGCGTGGTCCGTTCGTCGCCCTGATCGACCTGCTGGCCGCCATTCCGAGCGTGGTCTACGGCCTGTGGGGCCTGCACTTCTTCGCCCCGGTCGTGCTCAAGCCGACCGCGCAGACGCTGAGCGGCGGCCTCGGCTGGATCCCGCTGTTCGAGGGGCCGGTCATCGCCTTCAACGTCTTTTACGCCGGGGTCGTGCTGGCGATCATGGTCCTGCCGATCATCACCTCGATCGCTCGCGAGGTCTTCTCGTCGGTGCCCGATGCCCAGCGCCACGCGGCATACGCGGTCGGCGCCACGCGCTGGGAGGTGATGCGCTCGGTCGTCCTGCCGCGCAGCCGACCCGGGATCGTCGGCGCGATCATGCTCGGCCTCGGGCGTGCGCTCGGCGAGACGATCGCGGTGGCGCTGCTCATCGGCGGGGCGACCGCGATCAACGCCAGCATCTTCCAGCCAGGTGAGACCGTGGCGTCGAAGATCGTCAACACGTTCCAGGAGTCCGCCCCCGAGGCCGTCCGCGCACTCATCGCGCTCGGCGTGACCCTGTTCGCCATCACCATCGTCATCAACATCGCGGCCCGCCTGATCGTCCGCCGCATGGGCGACCTCAGCGGCGAGGCAGTGGCGTGATCCAGACCACCTCGCTGCTCGTGCGACCGCGCGCGGTTCGGTCGCGGCTGGCCGTTGATCGCGTCGTCACCGGCCTGGTCGTCCTGTCGGCGGTCGTGGCCCTCGTGCCTCTGCTGCTGATCGTCGGCGTGACGGTGGTCCGCGGCCTGCCGGCAATGAACCTGGAGTTTCTGACCGAGACGTTCAACTTCTCGCGGCGAACCGCCGGTGGTGGCTACCTGCACGGCCTCATCGGCTCGCTGTACATGGGCGCCCTGGCCGCACTCATGGCGATCCCGATCGGCATCGCCGCCGGCGTGTTCCTCACCGAGTTTCCGCGCTCGCGGCTGGCTGGTCCGCTGCGCTTCTTCAGCGACGTGATGACCGGCGTCCCGAGCGTGTTCGTCGGCCTGTTCGTGTACACGCTGCTCGTCAGCCGCATCGGCTTCGGCACATTCGTGGGTGCCGTATCCCTGGCGATCATCATGCTGCCGATCGTCGTCCGCGCGTCGGAGGAGATCCTGCGGCTGGTGCCCGGCGACCTGAAGCGAGCGAGCTACGCGCTCGGTGCCCGGCAGTGGCAGACCGTGCTGCGGGTCGTGCTGCCGACGGCCGCGCCCGGCCTGGTCACCGGGTCAGTGCTGGCGATCGCGCGGGCGCTTGGCGAGACCGCGCCATTGGTCCTCACCGCGCTGGCGGCGCAGACCGTCGTGCTCGACTTCCAGGGCGGCGGCCAGACCGCGCTGCCCCTCCTCATCTTCCGCGAGGCGCGCGGCGCATTCGCCGCCGGCCAGGAGCGCGCATGGGCGGGTGCGCTCGAGCTCATGCTGCTCGTGCTGGTGCTGAGCGTCATCGCTCGCTACGTCGGGAGGCGATTCCATGGTTGAGTCCCTGGCGCTGCCGGCCGTGACGGTGACGCCCGTCGATCGTTCGCCCGCCGCGGCCGATGCGGTGATGCGCCTCGCGAACGTATCGGTGCACTACGCCGGCGTGACCGCGGTCCGCGACATCACGCTGGACGTGCCGCGCCACCGGATCCTGGCGCTCATCGGCCCGAGTGGTTCCGGCAAGTCGACGCTGCTGCGCAGCCTCAACCGCATGAACGATCTCATCCCCGGCGCACGGGTCGAGGGCATGGTGACCTACAACGGCGAGAACCTCTACGACGCCGCGGTCGACCCGGTCGAGGTGCGCCGGCGAATCGGGATGGTCTTTCAGAAGCCGAACCCGTTCCCCAAGTCGATCTACGACAACGTCGCGTTCGGTCCGCGGCTGCACGGCGTGCGTCGGGACCTCGACGAGGTCGTCGAGCGCTCGCTGCAGCGCGCGGCGCTGTGGGACGAGGTGAAGGACAAGCTGCGAACGCCGGCGACGGCATTGTCCGGCGGCCAGCAGCAGCGCCTGTGCATCGCGCGCGCGATTGCGGTCGAGCCGGACGTGATCCTGATGGACGAGCCGTGCTCGGCGCTCGATCCCATCGCCACGTTGCGGATCGAAGAGCTGATGCGCGAGCTGCGAGAGCGCTACACGATCGTGATCGTGACGCACAATATGCAGCAGGCGGCTCGTGCCAGCGACATCACGGCGTTCCTCAACATGGGCGACGATCGTGCCGGCGAGCTCGTCGAGGTGGCGCCGACCGACCGTCTGTTCACCGAACCGGCCAGCAAGCTGACCGAGGACTACATCACCGGGCGGTTCGGCTGATGCGACCGATGGAGCACACTCCAATGACCGATGAAGGCCACGCGTCTCCCCATGGCGGCCTGCGCAGCAGCTTCGACGAAGCGTTGAGCTCGCTGAAGGAGGACGTCCTGCGCCTCGGCGCATTGGTCGATGAGGCGGTCGCCGGCGCCGGCCGAGCGCTGACCAATCGAGACGTCGAGCTGGCCGACCAGGTGCGCTGGCGCGACGACGAGGTCAACGAGCTGCAGCGACGGATCAACATGGCCGTCGCGGCGGCGATCGCCACCCAGTCCCCGGTCGCGCGCGACGCACGCGAGCTCCTGGCGCTCTACCACGCGGCCGCGGAGCTCGAACGGATGGGCGACTACGCGGTGAACATCGCCAAGCTGGCGCAGCAGCTCGCCGCCGAGCCGGAGCAACCGATGCTGCGCCAGATCCCCGAGATGGTGACGCGCTGCCGGGAGCAGCTGCGCGCTGCGATGCGCGCGCTCGTCGACGTCAGCGAAGAAGCGGCACGCGCCATGTGCCAACGCGATGACGAGATCGACGCGCTCTACCGCGAGGTGTACGAGTCGAGCCTCGAGCTCATGTCGCAGCATCCGGATCGCGTGGCGCAGACCACGCACATGCTGTTTGCCGCGCACCACCTCGAGCGGCTCGGCGACCGCGTGACGAACATCGGCGAGGACGTCGTGTACCTGGCAACCGGGCGCGTGGAGGACCTCAACCCCTGACCACCCGCAAGCGACGCATTCTGCTCGTCGAGGATGACCGCACGCTGCGCCAGGCGCTGACCTTCAACCTGTCCGCGGAGAACTACGCGGTGGTGCCTGCCGTCGACGGCGAGCAGGCGCTGGCCTCGATCCGCAGCGGCGAGTTCGATCTGGTGCTGCTCGACGTGATGCTTCCCGGGATGAGCGGCACCGAGGTGCTGCGCGTCATGCGGTCCGAGGGCCTCCGGACGCCGGTGATCATCGTCTCGGCACGCGGCGACGAGATGGACCGGGTCGTCGGCCTCAAGGTCGGCGCGGACGACTACGTCACCAAGCCGTTCAGCCGCCCGGAGCTGCTTGCACGCGTCGAGGCGGTCCTGCGCCGCGGGGCGCCGGCCGCTCGGGCCGGCCGAGCGGGCGAGGTGACGAGGACGAGCGTCGGCCACCTGCTCATCGACCCGGACCGGCGGCTGGTGAGCCTCGCCGGTTCACCTGTCGACGTGACGCCGCGCGAGTTCGAGCTGCTGGCGTACCTCGCCCGTGAGCCCGGACGCATCTTCACCCGGGAACAGCTGCTCGCCGGCGTGTGGGGCGACGATTTCGAGGGTGATGACCGGACGATCGACGTTCATGTCAGCTGGCTGCGTCGGAAGCTGCGTGGCAACGACGGCCACGACTGGTTCCGGGCGGTACGCGGCGTCGGCTACGCGCTGTCGCCGCCCGACGCATGACCGGCGAGCCCGATCTCGCCGCCGCCTTCGAGGCGCTGCTCGGCCGCTCCGGCAGCGACGTGCTGCTCCTCGTCGACGACAAGCTCCAGATCCTGCGCGCTGGTGGCGATGCCGCGGTGCTCGCCGAGCGATCCGCCGCTGACCTGGTGGGCATGAGCCTGATCGCCGCCTTCGGTTCGGCGCCGCTCGATGCGATCGCGCGGCAGTCGGCGACCTCCGGCGACCCGGTCGCCGGCGAAGCGCAGCTCGGACGGCTCGGGTCGCGCATCTTCACCATCGATGCGGTCCCGGTCGGGGCGGGCCTCGTGCTGCTCCTGCACGACGTCAGCACCCTGCGGCGCGCGGAGCGGGTGCGGCGCGACTTCGTGGCGAACATCAGCCATGAGCTGCGCACGCCGCTCTCATCGGTGAAGCTGCTGGCCGAGACGCTTTCGTCGGGTGCCGTGGCGGATGCCGCAACCACCGCCGACTTCGCACGGCAGATCGAGCGGGAGGTGGATCACCTGGCGCAGCTCGTTGACGAGCTCCTCGACCTCTCGACGATCGAATCGGGCGAGACCGCGCTCCACCTGGAGCCCCTGGACCCCGCAACGGTCGTCGCCGACGTTGCCTCGCGGATCGCGCCGGTCGCCGAGCGACGCGGTGTCGCCATCCGGCAGCTGGCCGACGGCGAGGCGTCGATCCGTGCTGATCGCCAGCGAATCGGCCAGGCACTGCTCAACCTGGCGCACAACGCGGTGAAGTACAGCTCCGCCGGTGGCGAGATCCGCATCGGCTGGGCGGCACGACCCGCCGCGGTGCGCCTGTTCGTGGCTGACGATGGGATCGGCGTGCCCGAGGTGCATCGGTCGCGCATCTTCGAGCGCTTCTACAAGGTCGACCGTTCGAGGGTGCGCGCCGACGACGAGCCGAGCGGCAGCGCGGGGCTGGGGCTGGCCATCGTGCGGCATATCGCCGAGGCGCACGGCGGCAGCGTCGGCCTCGAGAGCCGGGAAGGCATCGGCTCGACCTTCTGGATCGAGCTTCCGGCGACCTAGCCGACCACCAGCTCCAGGGTGCGCGGCGGCGGGAAGCCGTCGAGCAGGTCCGCCGCGAGCACCTGGAAGAGCTCCTCCGGCTCGGGCAGTCCGTGCAGCCGATGCGCGCCCAGGCTTCGCAGGCTCACGCCGTCGGCCGGGGCGCCGAGCACGTCGCGCGTGGCCCGCGACAGCACGATCTGGCCGCCATGCCCGGCCGAGCAGATGCGCGCGGCGGTGTGCACCGCCAGGCCCACGTAGCCGGTCTCGGTCAGCGTCGGCTCGCCGCTGTGCAGACCGATGCGCACGCGCACGTCCAGCCCGTCGATCCACGCCTGTGACCCGAAGCCTCGCTGAACGGCGACGGCTGAGGCGAGCGCATCGACGGGGCTGGCGAACACCGCAAAGAACTCGTCGGCCCGCACGTCGACCTCGAAACCCGAGCGTTGCCGCACGATGCGCCGGATGATGCGGCGCACCTGGGCGAGGAGCTCGGCGTATCGGTCCCCCAGGCGGCCGACGAGCAGCGTGGAGCCCTCGATGTCAGCCAGCAGGAAGGTCACCTGGCCGGTCGGCAGCTCGTGCACCTCGCCCGATCGGGCGGCCACCTGCCCGAGCAGCCGGTCGTTCTCGATCGCCAGCTTCTCGGCTTCGTAGCGCTCGCTGCGCAGCTGCCCGGTCATGAAGCCGACCGGCACGATGCCGTGCCGCTTGGCCGCGTTCAGCAGCCGCAGGCGCGCGCGATCACGGGTCTCCGCGCTCTCGAACACGACCTGGTTGAAGCGAGCCAGCGCGTTGCGCACGTGGGCTGCGTCGTGGATCGGGAGACGCCGGCGGCCCTTGGAATCAATGTGGGCGAACGCGCTGTCCGGCAAGGCAGCACGCCGCTTCGCGGAGAGCTCTGGCATGTCCCGGGGGATTATCGCATCCGGGCTCCGAGCGGTCCGTGCGCCGCTCGGTTGCGTGCACGTCGGGTCTCGGCCCGCAGCCACAGCCACCCGGCGACGCCGATGAGCACTGCGCCGATCAGATCGCCGCCGAGCCACATCACCGTGCCGGCGAGCCGCTGGTCGGCGAGCGCGCCAGGCCCCGCGTAGTGGGAATACATCACCGACGTCTGGCCGACGATGACCAGGCCGAGCACCGAGCTGACCGGCATGCCGAGCAGCAGGTAGAGCAGGCGGCCCGAGACGCCGAGCCGCCACGGCAGCGGATCGCTGCCGATCGCCGGAAGCCAGTAGAGGAAGCCGGCAACGAGGAACGCGGCGTGCTCGAGCTCATGGATGCCGTCCGACTCCAGGGCAAGCTCGAAGAGCGGCGTGAAGTGCGCGAGCCACATGACCGCGCCGAAGATCAGCCAGGTGGTCAGCGGGAACGTGAGCCAGCGCAGCGGACGGCCGCGCAGCAGCGGGACGAGCACCCTGCGGCGTACGGCTGGCGGCGCGGCGCGCAGCGCCAGCGTCCCGGGCGCGGCAAGCGCGAGCAGGGGCGCGGCGACGAAGGCGATCAGCAGGTGCTGCAGCATGTGAACGCTGAACAGGTCGTCGGCGTAGGTGTCGATCGGCGAGCAGAGCGCGACGAACAGGGTCGCCAGGCCGGCCAGGAACAGGATCGAGCGCGAGCGCGGAATCGGTCGAGCCTGACCGATGCCCACGCTGCGAGTGCGCACGTG
>DASSTC010000052.1:0-27283 GCA_035708065.1 Candidatus Limnocylindria bacterium
GTACCTGTTCTTCGGCGGCTATCCGGGAGCGGCGGACCTGATCGGCGACGAGGAACGGTGGCGGCGCTACCTGCTCGACTCGCTGGTCGAGACGACGCTGGCGCGCGACGTCCTGCTGCTGACCCGCGTCGACAAGCCGGCACTGCTGCGCCAACTCTTCCGCCTGGGCTGCGAGCGATCGGCCGACGTCGTGCCCTACCAGCGCATGCTCGGACGGCTGTCGGATGCCGGCAACACGACGACGCTGGCGCACTACCTCGAGCTGCTGGCCGGCTCCGGGATGCTGACCGGACTGCCGAAGTACGGATCCGTGGGACGGCAACGGGCGTCCAGCCCGAAGCTGCTGGCGCTGAACACGGCGCTGATGACCGCCTCCGCCGGCACCTCCTTCGCTGATGCGCAGGCCGATCCCGATTTCTGGGGCCGCCTGGTCGAGACCGCGGTCGGTGCGCATCTCGCCAACGGAGCGGATCCGGGACGCGTGGGCTACTGGAAGGAGGGGAGCCGCGAGGTGGACTTCGTCGTCGCGCCGTCGTCGGCCACCGGGCGGCCGCTCGCGATCGAGGTGGTCAGCGGCCGTACGCGTGAGGCGCAATCGGGCCTGGCCGCGTTCGAGCGGGAGCAGCCGGGGATGCGCTCGCTGCTGATCGGGCCGCGCGGGATGAGCGTCGAGGAGTTCCTGTCCGAGCCGGCCGAGACGTGGCTCAGCTGAGCGGCCAGCAGACCTCGGTGCGCAGCTGCGAGGCGTCGTCGACCTCGCTCGGGTCGTCGACGTACGACTCCCACGGCGGCGGCCCTTCCTCGCGGCCCTGCTCGCGGATCCAGGCGCGGAGGCGCTCGTAGGCCTGCGGCAGGCCGTCGTAGCTGCCCACGTGCACCAGGATCGCGGTCGGGCCGCCCGGCAGCTCGCTGGCCGCCAGCTCGTCCGGCTCGGCCTGGTCCAGGGGACGGACGTGCGGCAGCGGTCGATCGACCGGGATGCCGATCTCGACGTCGACCTCCTCAGCGCTGTACCGGTGGTAGCGGACATACGGCGGGCCGGCGGGATCGACGCCGGCGTCGGCCAGCCAGTCGGCGATGTTCGGCAGCCGCTCGTCGAACAGGCTGCCGAGCTCGGTGGTCGGCGCGGTCAGCCGCACGGCGGCGGTCGGATGCGGCAGCAGGTCGCGGATCTCGGGCTCGTTCATGCGTGGCTATCCCTTCCATGTGAGGTGATGTCGGCGAGTGCACGGCCGATGCCGGTTTCCGTTTGCCAATTGGCCGATCCGCTGCTTCAGACGCACCTTGGCCCGATAGACTGACCGGCACGTGAGCGAGCAGCCGGAGCCGACCGAGCCGAAGCCGTCGACCAGCGCCGTCGACCGTGGCAAGACGGTGCACGGCGAGGCGGCGAACGCCGGCCATCGGGTGCTCGCCCCGGACGACGCCGAGGTCGAGGCGTACCTCGAGACCGCGCTCCACGCGCCGCCGCCCCAGCGCGCCGAGGCGACGAGCCAGCCCGACACCGTGGTCGTGCTCGACTTCGGTGGGCAGACCGCGCAGCTCATCGCGCGGCGGGTGCGCGAGCTGAACGTCTATTCCGAGCTCCTGCCGCACGACACGCCGTGGGCCGAGATCGAGCGGCGCAACGCGAAAGCGGTGATTCTGTCGGGCGGGCCGGCATCGGTCTACGACCAGGGGGCGCCGAAGGCCGATCCGGCCGTCTGGTCCGGTCGCCTGCCGCTGCTCGGCATCTGCTACGGCCTGCAGCTCATGGCGCACGAGCTGGGCGGCGAGGTGGTCCCGTCGCAACGTCGCGAGTACGGACCGGCCCACGTGAGCGTCACCGAGCCCGATGGCCTGTTCGCCGGCATGGATCGCGAGCAGCCGGTGTGGATGAGCCACGGCGACGCCATCCTTCAGCCTCCGCCGGGCTTTCGCGCCACGGCACAGACCGATTCGACCCCGTACGCCGGCCTGGCCGATCCGGAGCGCGGCCGCTACGGCATCCAGTTCCACCCCGAGGTGGTCCACACGCCACGCGGCCGCGACATCCTGCGCAACTTCGTTTTCGACATCGCCGGTGCCCAGGCGACCTGGACGCCGGCATCGCTGGTCGAGACGACGATCGCCGACGTGCAGCAGCGCGTGGGGACCGGACGGGTCATCTGCGCGCTGTCCGGTGGCGTGGACAGCGCGGTGGCCGCGACCCTGGTGCATCGGGCGATCGGGGATCAGCTGACCTGCATCTATGTCGACCACGGGCTCATGCGCAAGCGTGAATCCGACCTGCTGCGCCAGACGTTCGCCGACAACCTGGGCATGCGGCTGGTCATGGTCGATGCGCGAGACCGATTCCTGCGCCGTCTCGCCGGCGTCGAGGATCCCGAGCAGAAGCGCCGCATCATCGGCGACGAGTTCATCCGCGTCTTCGAGGAGGAGGCGGCCAAGCTTGGCCAGATCGACTTCCTGGTGCAGGGCACCCTCTACCCCGATGTCATCGAGTCGACCTCCGCCGAGACGAAGTCGGCGGCCAAGATCAAGACCCATCACAACGTCGGCGGGCTGCCGCCCGACCTGCGCTTCAGCCTGATCGAGCCGCTGCGCCACCTGTTCAAGGACGAGGTGCGCGCGGTGGGCACCGAGCTGGGGCTGCCCGAGCCGATGGTGCTGCGCCAGCCGTTCCCCGGGCCGGGCCTCGCCATCCGGATCATCGGCGAGGTCACCGCCGAGCGGCTGGACACGCTGCGTGACGCGGACTGGATCGTGATCGACGAGATCAAGGCGGCGGGGCTGTATCGGTCGCTGTGGCAGTCGTTTGCGATCCTGACGCCGGTGCGCTCGGTGGGCGTGATGGGCGACGGGCGGACCTACGCCAACGTCGTGGCGGTCCGCGCCGTGACCTCGGACGACGGCATGACGGCCGACTGGGCGCGGCTGCCGTACGAGGTGCTGGCGCGCATCTCGACCCGGATCGTCAACGAGGTCGCCGGCGTGAACCGGGTCGTCTACGACATCAGCTCGAAGCCCCCGGCCACGATCGAGTGGGAATAGGCACACGACAGGAGACTGATGCAGATGCGAGGGTCCAACGATCCCCTCGCCCGGGCGCGGCGCGCCGATCAACGGGTCGCCTTCGCCGGCCTGCTGCTCATGGCCTGCGGGCTCCTGATCGTGGGGATCGGGGTCAGTGTGGTGCCGTTCTTCTTCCCGATGCTGCTCGTCATCGGCGTTGGCGTGATGCTGGTCGGCTGGCGTGTCCGACGTCGAATGCGGCCGCTGCTGGCCAGCGCCGCGGCGGGGATCAGCGTCCTGGCCGGGCTTGGCGTGATCCTGGCCGGGTACGTCGCGTTGGCAATCGGGGCGGTGCTGGTCGTTGCCGGCGCGCTCGTGCTGGCGATCGTCTTCATCGATGCCGGCCGGTTCGTGGCGCCGAGATGACCGCGCGGCTGCGAGTCCGGCTCCAGCCCCGTGCGGGACGCGACGAGGTGGTCGGCGAGCGTGACGGCGCGGTGGTGGTGCGGGTCAGCGCGCAGCCGATTGACGGACGGGCGAACACCGCGCTCTGCGCGCTGATCGCCCAGATCGTCGGGGTGCCGCGCGGCGCCGTGCGCGTGGTGCAGGGCGAGAAGGGACGCGAGAAGCTGATCGAGGTTGACGGGCGGGAGCTGGGGGAGCTGCGCCGCGCACTCCGCCTGTAGCCGCTGCCTCGGCGGGCCCATGCACCCGGCGCATGCAACGCCGCACCAGGCGCGCTTCCCACCGGCGCCGATGCATCAGGCGGCCTTCATGCGGGGTTGTATGCCGCACACGCATCCGTGTCCGGCGACGGGGCAATCTTCCGTTACCGCGGACGGTCGGACGGCGCCGTGAGAGTTATGCCCCGCCGGGCGGTGTGCCTTTGCCAGATTCCCGGCACCGCGGAGTAAGGCGCCGCCGGCCGGTTGCGGCGGTCCGTGACGCCATCGGCCGAGCGTGAGACGGGGCCGTTGGCGGCCTCGCGTACGCCGGGGGCGTGCCCAGCTCCGGCGTGAGCGGAATGTGGCAACGGCTGCGACATTCCCGCGACGTACGCGGGACGAGCGTGGAACCGGCGAGCGAAAGCGCCGAGCGCGACGTACCGCGCAACCGCGACGCCCCACCTCCGACCACCGCCAGAAGCCGTCCCCGCGCTTGCCCGGTAGCATGGGCGGCCACATGTCCACCTGGTTCGACAGGCTCCTCGAAGAGCTGCAGCGCCGCCAGCAGGAGGCCGATGCCCGCCGCGAAGGCCGGCCGCTGCCCCCGCGACCGGCAGCTACCGAGCGCGAAAACGGCACCGAGCGCGGCGACGACGTCCCGCGGGACGTGCGCGAGGAGCTGCGCCGTCGCCGCGCGCGGAGCGGCGGCGGGGGCGGCGGCAACCGGACCGGGAACCCGTTCGGCGGGCCGGCCGGCGACTGGGATGGAGGCCGGATCCGACGCTGGGTGCTGATCGGCATCGCCATCGTGGCCGCGCTCTTCCTGCTGGGCTTCGCCGGGGGACTGGTCAACCTGCTGACCGACCTGATGTGGTACTCGGCGCTCGGCCGGCGCGACGTGCTGACCACCCGGCTCGCCGCGCAGGTCCTGCTCTTCCTCGCCGGGTTCGCGGCGTTCGTCATCCCGGCGGTGATCAGCGTCCTGGTCGCCCGCCGCGTCGCACCACAGGTGCCGCTGCGGCGCATCGGTCAGTTCGAGCTGCCGGACACCAGTGGCGCCGCGCGCTGGGTGACGATCGCGATCATCGCCGTGGCGGTGCTCTTCGGGCTCGGCTCGGGTGCGGCGTGGGCCGGCAACTGGGAGCACATCCTGCTCGCGATCAACGGCGGCAGCTTCGGGTCCACCGATCCGCATTTCCACAGGGACATCGGCTTCTACATCTTCGACCTGCCGGTGCTGCGCTTCCTGCAGGGCTTTGCGGTGACCACCCTGATCGCGGTGATTGCCTTCACCCTGGGCAGCTACGCTGCGGGGGCGCTGAAGTGGCAGTTCCGGCTGACCGCGCCGGTGCGCGCGCACCTCAGCGTCCTCGGCGCGCTGCTGCTGATCGTCATCGGCCTGGGATTCCAGCTCGACATCGTCGAGCTGTCGTACTCGACCAATGGCTACACCGCCATGCAGGCGGTCAGCTACACCGACCTCCACGCGCAGGTGCCCGCGTTCACCATCCTCACCGTGCTGGCGGGGATCGCCGCGCTGCTGCTGCTGGCCAATATCTGGTTCAAGACGCTGTGGCTGCTCGGCCTCACCGCGGCAGCCTGGGTGCTCGCCTCGATCCTGATCGGCGGCGTGTACCCCACCTTCGTGCAGAACTTCGAGGTGAAGCCGAACGAGCAGAACGCCGAGCGGCCGTTCATCGCGGCGCACATCGGCGCGACGCGGGCGGCGTTCGACCTCGACGCCATCGAGGAGCGCAACTTCACCGGTGAGCAGCGGCTGACGCGTGCCGTCTTCGACCAGGATGCGGCCACGGTCGACAACCTGCGGCTGTGGGACTACCGGCCGCTGCTGACCACCATGGGCCAGCAGCAGATCCTGCGGCGCTACTACGACTTCACCGACGTCGACATCGACCGGTACCAGATCAATGGCGAGCAGCGCCAGATCATGCTCAGCGCGCGCGAGCTCGACGTGAACAAGCTTGCCGACCAGGCCCGCACCTGGACGAACGAGCGGCTGGTGTTCACGCACGGCTACGGCATCACCGCCGTGCCGGTCGACGCCGTCACGCCGCAGGGCACGCCCGATTACCTGGTCAGCGGCATCAACAGCGAGCCGCAGCTGCCGGTCGGCGAGCCGCGCATCTACTTCGGCGAGGCGACCGACACGTACGTCGTCACCAATACCGACACGCCCGAGTTCGACTACCCGCTCGACGAGTCGGGCGGCGATACCGGCGCGACGACGAAGTGGTCCGGGACGACCGGGGTCGGGATCGGCAACGTCGTGAACCGGGCGCTGTTCGCGCTGCGTTTCGGCGACTTCAACCTGCTGATCAGCAACCAGCTGACCGATGACTCGCAGATCCTCTTCCGCCGCACCCTCGAGGAGCGCGTCCCCGAGATCGCCCCGTTCCTGGCCTATGACGGCGATCCGTACCTCGTCAGCGCCGACGGCCGGCTCTCATGGGTGTGGGACGCCTACACCGTGTCCGACCGCTATCCCGATGCGCAGCCGCTGCCGTCCACCAGCCGATTCGCCGGCGCGAACTACGTGCGCAACAGCGTCAAGGTGGTGGTCGATGCCTACGACGGCACCGTGCGCTTCTTCCTGGCCGATCCGAACGAGCCGATCGCCGCGGCCTACGCTCGCATCTTCCCCGGCCTGTTCGAGCCGCTCGATGCGATGCCCGCCGACCTGCGGGCGCACCTGCGCTACCCCGAGGACCTGTTCACCGCGCAGAACCAGGCGTACCTGCTCTACCACCTGCCGGCGACCGACGGTGGCGCGACGACGTTCTACAACCAGGACGACCGCTGGGCGTTCCCCGAGGACGTGGCCGCCGGGAGCGGCCGGCCGATGGAGCCGTACTACGTGATCATGCGCATCCCCGGCGACGACCAGGCGGAGTTCGCCTTGATCCAGCCGCTGGTCCCCGAAGGCCGGCCGAACATGATCGCCTGGGTCGCGGCGCGCATGGATCCGGGCGTGTACGGCGAGCGCATCGCGTTCCAGTTCCCGACCACCAGCTCGACGCAGGGACCGGCCCAGGTCGAGGCGCGGATCGATCAGAACGACGCGATTGCCGCCCAGTTCGGCGTGTGGAGCCGGTCCGGCTCGTCGATCATCCGCGGCAACCTGCTGGTCCTGCCGATCGGCGAGAACGGGCTCGTGTACGTCGAGCCGATCTTCCTGCAGGCCGAGGGAGCGCCGTTCCCCGAGTTCGTGCGGGTGATCATGGTCAGCCAGGAACGCGTCGCCTTTGCCGATGACGTGGAGAGCGGCCTGCGGCAGCTGCTCGGCGAGGCCGCCCCGCCGCCCGTCTCCGAGCCGCCGCCCGGCCCGGGCGAGCAGCCGGGCGAGCTGCCGTCGGACGTCGCCGGCCTGGTGGCCGAGGCGCAGCGGCTGTATGGCGAGGCGCAGGCCGCACTGGACGCGGGCGACCTGGGCACCTACCAGGCGCGGATCAACGACCTGCAGGACGTGCTCGACAAGTTGGCGCAGCTGACCGGCGCCCCGTCGCCATCGGCCGCGCCGTCGCCGTCCGCGGCACCGTCCTCCTCGCCGGCGGGGTGAGCGGGCTCGACGTCCTCGTCCTCGGCAGCGGCGCGCGGGAGCACGCTCTCGCCTGGCGCCTGGCGCGCGACGAGAGCGTCGGCCGCGTGCTTGTCGCGCCGGGCAATCCGGGCACGGCCGCCTGCGGCACGAACCTTCCCGAGCTGAACCCGCTGGATCCGGCGGCAGTCGGGCGCTATGCCGCCAACCAGCGCATCGGCCTGGTGGTGGTCGGCCCCGAGTCGATACTCGCGGCGGGTGTGACCGATGCGCTCGAGCAGGCATCGGTGCCGGTCTTCGGGCCCACCCGAGCGGCGGCGCGCCTCGAAACCTCGAAGGCGTTCGCCAAGGCGACGATGCGGCGTGCCGGCGTGCCGACTGCGGACGCGGAAGCCTTCACCGATGCCGATGCCGCGCTGGCGGTGGCCGCCCGCATGACCAGCCCGCCCGTGGTCAAGGCCGACTGGCTGGCCGCGGGCAAGGGCGTGGTCGTGGCCGAATCGACTGAGGCTGTGAACGATGCGATCCGCGCGCTGTTCGCCACGGCGCCACGCGGCGGATCGATCCTGCTGGAGGACCGACTGGCAGGCAGGGAGGTATCGGTCTTCGCGCTGGTCTGCGGCGAACGGGTGGTGCCGCTGGCGGCGGCCTGTGACTACAAGCGCCTCGGCGACGATGACGACGGACCGAACACCGGCGGTATGGGCGCCTACACCCCGATGCCCTGGTTCGGCGAGCCGGAGATCGACCGAACGGTGGCCGAGATCTTCGAGCCGGTCGCATGGCGGATGGTGCGCGACGGAGCGCCGTATCGCGGGGTGCTGTACGCCGGGCTGATGGTCACCGCCGACGGTCCGATGGTGCTCGAGTTCAACGCGCGTTTCGGTGATCCGGAGGCGCAGGTGCTGTTGCCGTCGTTCGAAGGCGACCTGGCGCAGGCGCTCCTCGGGGTCGCGACCAACGACGTCGGCCTGAGCGAGGGCAGCGTCTCGTCGAGCGGGCGGGCGGCGGTCGGCGTGGTCGTCGCGTCGGCGGGTTACCCGGATGCGCCGGTGTCCGGCGTGGCACTCGAAGGCGTCGAGCCAACGGGGCCGGCCGACGACGGTGCGCTGCTCTGCTTCCACGGCGCCACGCGCCGCGCGGGAAGTGGCTACGCGACGGCCGGCGGCCGGGTGGTGACGATCGTCGGTCGGGGCGCCGACCTGGCGGCCGCGCGCGCGGCGGCCTACCGGGGAGTGGCTGGCGTCGAGCTCGATGGCGGACACTTCCGCACGGACATCGCCGCGCGCGAGGTGCCGGCGTGAGGCCGTTCCGCTTCCTCGCATCGGTCGAGGTGATGGGTCGGCGGGCGTTCGTCGAGACCGTCCGTCGCGCGGAGGCGATCGGCTTCGACGGGCTCGTCTTCTCCGACCATCTCGTCGACCAGTTGGCGCCGGTGCCGGCGATGGCGATGGTCGCCGCGCTGTCCGACCGGCTGCGGATCAGCGGTTTCGTGCTGAACAACGACCTGCGTCACCCGGCGGTGCTCGGCCACGACCTGGCGACCCTCGACCTGCTCTCCGACGGCCGGCTGGACGTGGCGCTCGGCGCTGGCTGGAACCGGCCGGAGTACGAGGCGATCGGTCTGCCGTTCGAGGCGCCGGGGATCCGCGTCGGCCGGCTCGAGGAGGCCGTGCAGGTGCTGAAGCGCTACTTCGGCGACGAGCCGTTCAGCTTCGAGGGAGATCACTACCGCATCACCGAGCTCGACGGGCTGCCGAAGCCGGTTCAGCGGCCGCATCCGCCGTTCATGATCGGCGGCGGCGGCCGGCGGCTCCTGTCGCTCGCGGCGCGCGAGGCGCAGATCGTCGGCCTCGCGCCGCGATCCGGGCGGGACGGGCGCGGCGATCCAGCGAGCCTCACCTGGGAGGCGACGGTCGAGAAGATCGGCTGGGTGCGCGAGGCGGCCGGCGATCGGTTCGACGAGCTGGAGCTCAACGTCTACCCGTCGCGCGTCTCCCCGCTGATCACCGACGACGCACGCACGGCGCTCCGGGCGGCGGCTGATGCCATCGACCAACGCAACGGCGTGCGGCTCAGCGAGGAGCAGCTGCGGCACTCCCCGCACATCTGGATCGGATCGCTCGACAGCCTGGTCGAGAAGGTCCTCGAGCTGCGATCGGGACTCGGGATCACCTCGATCATGACCGGCGCCGTCGATGAGCTGGCCCCGGTCGTCGAGCGCCTGGCCGGAACGTAGTCAGCCGCCGAGCAGGTCCGTCATCGGGGTTGCGTCGCAGCTCTTGGCAAGGCACGGGAGGCCGAACAGCTGCTGCACGGTGCGCAGCAGGGAGTAGTGGTCGTAGCGCCGGCTCGAATCGGTTCCCTGGTGGATCGACGGTGAGATGGCGATGGTGGCCACCTGGTTGCCCTCACTCTTGCCGTGCTCCTCGTCGAAGGTGATCAGCACGAGGCCGCCGTCGTCGTACGCCGGGCTTTCGGTGATCCTGGGCAGGAACGAGCGCAGCCAGGCATCGCCGTCGGCGACGGCGCAGTCGTGCATGTCGTGGCACTGGTTCGGCACGATGAGCGAGAAGTTCGCCGCACCGGCGTCGAAGTGCGAGAAGTCGGTGATGTTGGCGCAGCGCCGTGGATCGCGGCTGATCGAGCTGAAGCTGATCGCCGGGTTGTGCTTGCGCACGTACGTGCCGTCGCCATCGGCGCCCCCCTTGGCGCTCGCGCCCACGAAGCAGTCGGGTGGCATGTTCTCGGCGTAGACCCGCCAGCTCAGCCCGGCGTGCTCGAGCTGGTCGGCGAGGTTCGGCGCATCGACGTTGTAGACGCTGTCGTCGCCGATGCCCTGGGTCGAGCCGGAGAACAGCGCCATGTAGTTCGGCTGCGAGGGGTGGTCGACCCCGTGGTAGTTGCTGGCCAGCGCGTACTGGTGCGCCAGCGAGGTGAGGTAGGGCGCATCGGGCGATCCGATGATCGACGCGTAGTCCTTGTTCTCGAGCACGATGAGCCAGACGTGGCGCGCCGCGACGGCGGGCGTCGACGAGCCGCTCGGCGCCTGGCTGCCCGAGGCCGGCACGACCGAGCCGGATGGGCTCCCCGAGACCGATGGCGACGCGGACGGTGTCGCCGAGCAGGCGGCCAGCAGGACGCAACAGGCGGCGGCGAGCGCGGGCAGGCGGCGGCTCATCGGGCCGCGGTCATGGACACCGAGGCATTCTGCACAAGCATCGGCAAGGTGAGCGACCGGTTTGCGTGTCGATTCGTTTGCAGTCCGACTATCCTGCGGGTGTGTCCCAACCCACCGCCGTGGCGGTCATCTGCGGCTCGCGTTCGGATCTCGGCACGCTCAAGGGCTGCTTCGACGTCCTCGACAGCTACCGGATCGGCTGGGAGGCGAGCGTCATCAGCGCGCATCGCCAGGCCGATGCGCTGCACGACTACATCGCGACCGCCGAACAGAACGGCGTGCAGCTGTTCATCGGTGCGGCCGGATTGGCGGCACACCTGCCCGGTGTCATCGCCAGCCTGACGGCCAGGCCGGTGATCGGCATCCCGCTCGATGGCGGCGCGCTCGGCGGTGCTGATGCGCTGTACAGCGTCGTGCAGATGCCGCCCGGCGTGCCGGTGGCCAGCGTGGCGATCGGGTCGGCCGGCGCCAGGAATGCCGCCCACCTGGCAGCCCGCATCCTGGCCCTGACCGATGCCGCCGTCGCCGACCGGGTTGCCGCCTTCCGCGAGGAGCAGGCCGGCCGCGCCGAGGTGCGCATCGACCCGCGGGCATGATCGACCGCTACGCGCTGCCGGAGCTGCGCGAGATCTTCTCGGAGCGCCGGCGCCTGGAGCTGTGGCTGAAGATCGAGCTGCTCGTCGTCGAGGCGCTCCATGCGTCGGGCGTCGTCCCCGATGCAGACTGGGAGCGGATTCGCAGCGGGGCCACCAGCGTCGACGCGGAGCGTGCCCACCAGATCGAGCAGGAGTCGCAGCACGACGTCATCGCCTTCCTGCGCTCGGTCACCGAGCGGCTCGGCCCTGAGGGTCGCTGGCTGCACTTCGGCCTGACCAGCTCGGACGTGCTCGACACCGCGACCGCGGTCCAGCTGCGCGATGCCACGCAGGTCGTCGAGCGCGAGCTCGACGGGTTGCGCGGAGTCGTCCGGCGCCTGGCGCTGCAGCACCGCGACACGCCGATGGTGGGGCGCAGCCACGGCATCCACGCCGAGCCGATCACCTTCGGCTTCAAGGCCGCCGGCTGGTACGCCGAGCTCGAGCGTGACGCCGAGCGCCTGGAGCGGGCGCGCCACGGCATCAACGTCGGTGCGATCTCCGGGGCGGTCGGCACGCACGCCAACGTGTCGGTCGACGTCGAGCAACACGTGTGCGAGGCACTCGGGCTGCGCCCGGATCCGGCGTCGACCCAGGTCATCAGCCGCGACCGGCACGCCGAGCTGCTCACCGCGCTGGCGATCTTCGGCGGCACGCTCGAGCGCGTCGCGGTCGAGATCCGTCACCTGCAGCGTACCGAGGTGGGTGAGGCGTTCGAGCCGTTCGGCGCCGGCCAGCAGGGGAGCAGCGCCATGCCGCACAAGCGCAACCCGATCCTCGCCGAACGGGTCAGCGGCATGGCCCGGCTGTTGCGCGGCGACGCGCTGGTCGGCCTGGAGAACATGGCGCTCTGGCACGAGCGCGACATCAGCCACTCGAGCGCCGAGCGCTTCGTCTTCGAGCGCGCACTGGGCGTCGCCGCCTACGCCACGCGGACGCTGGCCGGCATCCTCGACGGCCTGGAGGTCGACGCGGAGCGGATGCGGGCCAACCTCGACTCGAGCGACGGGATGGTCTTTTCCGAGGCGTTGCTGCTGGCGATGATCGCCAAGGGCGCCGAGCGCCAGGCCGCCTACCGCCTGGTGCAGGGCGCGGCCAAGCGCGCGTGGAGCGGCGACCGCTCGTTCCGCGACGAGCTGCTCGCCGACGCGAGCGTCGCCGAGTGGCTGTCGCCCGCGGAGATCGAGAACGCCATGGACCTCGAGCACCACCTGTCCGGCATCGGCTCCACGTACCGCGCCATCGGCCTCGACGACGGCGGCTGAGGTGCGCGGCTTCTGGCGCTCGGCGGGGCTCGCGGCGCGCATCGCCGGCGAGCGCTCCGACCTGTGGATTCCCGGCGCGCTCGCGTCGGTCGCCTTCCTCGGCTGGTTGCCGTTCGTCGGCGCGGTGGTGCCGCTGCCGAATGCCGCCGACCTGGCCTTTTTTGGCGCCGACCTGTACACCTCGTCACGGTGGCCGCTCAACGCCGTGCAGCTCGTCGCCGGCACACTGCTGCTGCTGACCGCCGCCAGCGTGCTGGTCGCGCTCGGCGAGGCGGCGCTCCTCCGCCGGCTGGCGCCGAACCGGCCGTCGCGCTCGCTCGGCGACGACACCGCGCGGCTGTGGCTGATCCATCTCATCGCCGCCCTGCCGGCGATCGCGGCCGCGGCCGTGCTCGTCTTCGCCATCGCCGCCGTGGCACCGGGCGAATACCAGTCGCCGGACATCGGCGGCACGCTGGAGATGCGCATCGCGCGCGACATCGTCCCGTTCGCGGCGCTCCTGCTGGTCGCCATCGTTGCCGGCCAGGTGATCGGGACGGCCGCCACGCGACATGCCGCGCGCCCGGCGGAGATCGGCATCGCCCACGCGCTGGGCGCCGGACTGGGCGACATCCGGCGCGACGCCTGGCGGCTCATCGGCCTGGCGATCACCACGCTGCTGGCCTACGCCGCGGCCCTGCTGCTGGCCTTCGCGCTGCTGCGCGTGCTGTGGTCGCCGATCGAGGTGCAGCTCCCGCGCGGGCAGCTCGGCGGCCCGCAGACGCTGCTGCTGCTGGTAGGCTTCGTGGCGATCTGGCTGTGCCTGCTGGTCGGGATCGGGGCACTCCACGCATGGGCATCGGCCTGGTGGACGCTCGAGCTCGAGCGCACGGCCCTGGAGGAAGGGGAGGGGACGCCAAGCGTGGAGGGCATCGGTCAGGCCTGATGGAGATCAACCCGACCCTGACTGTCGGCACGCAGGTCGACCTGGCTCTGCGACTGACCGCCGGTCTGGTGCTCGGCGCGATCATCGGTCTCGAGCGTGAGCTCCATCGTCAGCCCGCCGGATTTCGGACGCACAGCCTGGTGGCGCTGGGCGCCGCCCTGTTCGCGATCATCTCCGGCTACGGCTTCACCGGCTCGAATGCCGATCCGACCCGCATCGCGGCGCAGATCGTGTCCGGCATCGGCTTCCTGGGTGCCGGCACCATCCTTCATTACCGCGGCCACATTCGCGGCCTGACCACCGCGGCTTCCCTGTGGGCGGTCGCCGCGGTGGGCACCGCCACCGGCACGGGGCTGTACGTCCTGGCGGTGGTCGGCACCATCCTGATCCTCATCATCCTGTCGCTCCTCGACCGCGTCGAGAAGTTTGCGCGACGTCGCTACAACCTCCCGCCGCCGGTGCCCTACGGCGTGGAGGAGCTCGAACCAGATGAAGGCAAGACGGAGGACCTCGCACCGTGACCCTGCTGCGCACCTCGATCGATGAGCTTCAGCTGCTGCACCGCGGCAAGGTGCGGGAGACGTACGCCGTCGGCGACGACCGGCTGCTCATGGTCGCGACCGATCGCATCTCCGCCTTCGACGTCGTGTTCGACCAGCCGATTCCCGACAAGGGACGTCTGCTGACCCAGCTGTCCGTCTACTGGTTCGAGCGCCTGTCAGGCCTCGGCCCGACGCACTTCCTCTCGGCCGATGCCACCGACTTCCCGGAAGCGGCTCGCACAGCGGAGCTCGCCGGCCGCTCGATGCTGGTGCGCCGTGCGCGCCGGATCGACGCCGAGTGCGTGGTGCGCGGCTACCTCGCCGGCTCGGGCTGGGCCGAGTACCAGCGTTCCGGCACGGTGGTCGGCCATGCGATGCCGCCCGGGCTACGGGAGGCAGACCGCCTGCCCGAGCCGATCTTCACGCCGTCGACCAAGGCCGAGGTCGGTCACGACGAGAACATCACGCGTGAGCGGCTGGCCGAGATGATCGGCGCCAGGCTCGCGGCGGAGCTCGAGGAGCGCTCGCTGGCGCTGTATCGCGCCGGCGCGCAGCGAGCCGAGGAGGTCGGGCTGATCCTGGCCGACACGAAGTTCGAGTTCGGGATCATCGACGGCGAGGTGGCCCTCATCGACGAGGTGCTGACGCCGGACTCGTCGCGCTTCTGGGACGCATCGGTTTACGAGCCCGGCCAGTCTCCGCCGAGCTTCGACAAGCAGTACGTGCGCGACTTCGTCGCCGCGTCGGGCTGGAACAAGGAGCCGCCGGCGCCCGAGCTGCCGGCAGAGGTGATCGCCGGGACGCAGGAGCGCTACACGCGGGCGTACGAGCTGTTGACCGGGCGGGAATGGAGTGCATCCGCGTAGTGCGCTGGCTGGCCGAGGTCCACGTCTCACTGCGTCCGGGAATCGCCGATCCCGAGGGCCAGACGGTGGCGGGAGGCCTGCGTTCGCTCGGCTTCGACACGGTCAGCCAGGTTCGCGCCGGCAAGCTGTTGCGCGTCGCCTTTGAGGCGCCGGACTCCGTGACGGCCGATACGGCGGTGGCCGACATGTGCCGCAAGCTGCTGGCGAATCCGGTGATCGAGACCGCCAGCTGGGAGCTGCGCGCCGACCAGGAGCCGGAGAAGGACGAGCTGTGACGCCCCACGTGGCGGTGGCGGTCTTTCCCGGAACCTGGAGCGAGCGCGACTTCGCCGACGTCGCGTCCGCCCTGGGCTGGCACGCCGACCTCGTCTGGCACACCGCTGCCGAGCTGCCGTCGGGGACCGATGCGGTGGTCCTGCCCGGAGGCTTCGCCCACGGCGACCACCTGCGCAGCGGGGCCATCGCCCGCTTTTCGCCGTTGATGCGGGCGATCGAGGCGTTTGCCGATGCGGGCGGGCCGGTGCTCGGCTCGTGCAACGGCTTCCAGATCCTCACCGAGGCGGGACTGCTGCCCGGCGCGCTGATGCGCAACGACCACCTGGAGTTCCGCTGCGACTGGCAGTCACTGCGCGTGGAGCACGGCGGCGGGCCGTTTCTGGGCCAGCTGTCATCGGGTCAGGTCATCCGGCTGCCCATCAGCCACGGCGAGGGTCGCTACGTCGCGGATCCGGCGACCCTCGACGAGCTCGAGGCAGCCGGTCGCGTCGCGCTGCGGTACGCGGATGCCTCGGGTGCCGCGACGCCCGACGCCAATCCGAACGGCTCGATGCGCGGGATTGCGGGGATCGTCAACGAGCGGGGCAACGTCCTCGGCCTGATGCCGCACCCCGAGCGCGCCGCTGACGCCGAGGTCGGCGGCGAGGACGGACTCTTGCTGTTCCGATCGCTCGAACACTGGCTCGACCGACAGCCGGCCGCGGCCGAGCGTCGGCTATGATCGGTCGCGGTCGAACCGGCCGCTGCAGGAGGTGACCTCGATGGACGACCCGCGCGATCCTCGCGACCTGCCCGACCCGAGTAACCGGAATGACTCCCCGGACTTCGAGCCGGAGGGATCGGCGCCCGAGCCGGAGGAGGAGTTCGAGTCGCAGCCGCTGCTGACGCCGTTCGAGCCCGAGACGGCCGACGGGACGGAGCAGCCCGCGGACGAGGTCGGCCGCGTCGTGGAGACCGATGAGACTGCGACCGCCGAGTGGCTGGCCGCGGATGTCGCCAGCGGGCCGCCGCCGGGCGACGTCGAGACCTATTCGGCCGCACCCGTCGCCGACGCCCCGGACACCGAGCAGCGCAGCGCCGAGGAGCGACCGCCGAGTGAGGTCGAGGCCTATGCCTCGCAGCCGGCGGCCGATGAGCCGGCAGCCACCACGGCGCATACCGTTCCGGCGACGGGCATCGGCGAGAGCACGCAGTGCCCGCGCTGCGGCACGGAGAATCGCCCCGGACTTGCCTTCTGCCGCAACTGCGGCCAGCGGTTGATGGCCGCCGGAGCGGCGGCGACCGTCGAACGACCGGGGACCCCCGAAGGCACCGAGGCCTGCCCGCGCTGCGGCACGCACAACCGCGCCGGGACCGCCTTCTGCCAGAACTGCGGCGCCAACCTGCGCGCCGCGGAGACGGTCGCCGGCTACGTTCCGCCGGCCGTTGCTTCCGAGGCGGTGCCGCCAGCGCCCGTGGTGACCGAACGACGCCATGCCGTGCTGGGTCCGATCGTGCTGCTCATCGGTGCCATCGGCCTGGCCACCGGCTGGCTGCTCCCATTCGCCTTCGGCAGCGGCTCGCTGTACGAGCGCGCGGCCGGCAGCGGCGGGTACGGGGTGGCCTTCTGGAACGGCTACTCGAGCGTCGGCGCGGGCCTCGTCGATCACGCCTACTTCGGCGTTGCCGCCGTGGCGCCGATCATCGTCCTGCTGGTCGTGCTCCTCGCCATCGCCGGCTTCGTCAAGGCGGTCCCGGGGCGCCTGCAGGGCATCGGCCTGGCGATCGCGCTCGTGTGGAGCATCGCGATGGCCGTGCTGTTCGTGCTGGTCGAGGTGCTCGGCGGCGCGGGATCGGGCCTGGCCGACATGCTGCGCAACCTGTCGCCTGGCGGGATCATTCTCTTCCTGGCGTCGCTCATCGTGCTGATCGGCACGCTGACGAGGTTCGCCCGTGGCTGACCAGATGGCGACCCGCTTCTGCGGGATCTGTGGCACCGAGGTCGACGAGGACGCCGCCTTCTGTCCATCGTGCGGCAACCCGCTGAACCTGTCGAAGGAGCGCGCCAGCGAGATCCCGCCGGCGCCCGCCTGGCCCGAGCCCGAGCCCGCGCCTCAGCTCGAGCTCGAGCCGGCCGAGGTGAGATCGGATGCCGCGGCCCAGCCTGAACCGGTCGCCGAGCGGACGGCCGAACGGGCCGACGAACCGATGCGACAGCCCGAACCGACGGGCGAGCGCGGACCGATGCGACAGCCCGAACCGACACCCGAGCCCGGGCGGTATCGCGCTGCCGAGCCGGAGCCGACCCGACCACAGACGCCTCCTCCGCCGGGCGCAGGTCCGCAGGCCGCAGCTCCGCCTCCGGCGCCAGCCGCGGGACGTCGGCCGGCGGCCGAGAACATCGAGATGCCGTTCACGCTGCCGGTGATGCTCTCCGGCTGGCTCATCGGCGTCGGATCGCTCGTCGCGGCGCTGTCACTCCTGCTCGACTTCCGCACGTTCGCCAACCCGGTGACGCTCATCGTGTTCCTCCTCCTGCTGGCCGTCGCCGCCACGGTCTTCCTGTCGTCGAACATCCCGGACTTCGCCAACCGACGACTGTGGGTGCTGGTCGTGGTCGTCGCCGCATTCGGCATCGGTCTGTGGCGGGTGGGACTCGGCGCCAGCTTCGCGGGCGTCGTCTTCTTCCTGGCGTCACTCGCGGCGGCGGTCGGCGCGATCCTCATCGAGCTCGGCCAGGATCGGCCGATGGGAGGACCGGTCGGCTGACCCTGGCATCCCCCGCACCGCCCGTCGAGCGCCACGGCCTGACCGACGAGGAGTACGCGCGGATCGTCGAGCTGTTGGGCCGCGAGCCGAACGAGGTCGAGCTCGGCATGTTCGGCGCGATGTGGTCCGAGCACTGCGCCTACAAGAACTCGGCGCCGCTGCTCGCAACACTGCCGACGCGCGGCGAGCGAGTGCTGGTCGGCCCGGGGGAGAATGCGGGCGCGCTCGACATCGGCGACGGGCTGGCGGTCGTCTTCAAGGTCGAATCGCACAATCATCCCTCGGCAGTTGAGCCGTACCAGGGTGCGGCGACCGGCGTGGGCGGCATCATCCGCGACATCTTCACCATGGGCGCCCGGCCGATCGCGCTCCTCAACGGGCTGCGCTTCGGGCCGCTCGCACCTGACGAGAAGACCGATGCAATGGCGGCCACACGCAACCGCTACCTGTTCGGTGGCGTGGTTGCCGGCATCGCCGGCTACGGCAACTGCATCGGGATTCCGGATGTCGGCGGCGAGCTCTTCTTCGACCCGAGCTACAGCGGCAACCCGCTGGTCAACGCCATGTGTGTCGGGATCGCGCGGCACGACGAGATCACCCTGGCCCGCGCCGCCGGCGCCGGGAACACGCTGCTGCTCGTCGGCGCCGCGACCGGCCGCGACGGGATCCAGGGCGCGAGCTTCGCGTCGGCGACGCTCGGCGCGGACCGCGAGGAGCGGCGGCCGGCCGTGCAGGTCGGCAACCCGTTCCTCGAGAAGCTGCTCATGGAGGCCTGCCTGGAGCTGTCGCGGCTCGACGCGGTGATTGCCATGCAGGACCTCGGTGCGGCGGGCCTGACCTGTGCGCTGGCCGAGCTTTCGTCGCGCGGCGGCTGTGGCGCGGAGGTGAACCTCGACCTCGTACCGCGCCGGGAAGCCGGCATGTCGCCGTACGAGCTGCTCCTCTCGGAGTCGCAGGAGCGGATGCTCATCGTGGTGCAGGCCGGTCGCGAGGCAGAGGTGCAGGCCGTCTTCGACCGCTACGAGCTGCACGCCGCTGCGATCGGCCGGGTGATCGACGAGCCGGTCGTGCGCTGCGTGGCGCGCGGCGAGCTCGTCTGCTCGCTGCCCGGCACGACGCTCACTGACGACGCTCCGCGCTACGTTCGCGACGGGCATCCGCCGCTCGAGCTCGAGGCGCGGCTGGCTGCGGATCTTCGGCCGCTGGCGGCGGAGAGCGCATCGGTTGAGGACCTGCTCGCCCTGCTGGCGGATCCGAACGTCGTAAGCCGGAAGCCCGTCTGGCGCCGCTACGACCACATGAACGGCACCGCCACGAAGGTCGGCCCCGGTGCGGGTGACGCCGCGCTGCTGCGCCTGAAGGGCAGCCGCGGGGCCCTGGCCTTCAGCCTCGACGGCCCGGGCGCCGCCGCCGAGCTCGACCCACGGCTCGCTGCCGCTGCGGCGGTGCTCGAGGCCGCGCTCAACGTTGCGGTCAGCGGCGCGCGGCCGATCGGGCTGACGAACTGTCTGAACTTCGCCTCGCCCGAGACTGCCGAAGGGTACTGGCAGCTCTCGCAGTCGGTCGCCGGCCTGACCGATGCCTGCCGCGCGCTCGACATCCCCATCGTCTCGGGCAACGTCAGCCTCTACAACGAGACGCCCGATGGCCCGATCCTCCCCACCCCGCTGATCGGCATGGTCGGCCTGGTCGACGACCGCACGCTGGCGATCCCGATGCGCTGGACCGACGGCGAGGAGCTGTGGCTGCTCGGCGACCCGGGCTTCGACGCGCCGTCGCTGGCCGGTTCGCTGCTCGCCTGCCGGCGTCAGGTCGACGGCGGTCGGCCGTCGCTCGACGTCGACGCTGCGGCGCGCCTGGTGGGCCTGCTGCCCCAGCTGGCGGACGCGCGGCTGCTGCATGGCGCGCACGACGTGTCGCGGGGCGGACTGGGGGTGGCGCTCGCGCGCATGGCGATCTCCTCGGGGAGCGGCGCTGCCGTTGAGCTGGATGCGGCCCTGCCGAGCGCCGCGCTCTTCGGCGAGCGGACCGGGCGGGTCGTGGTAGCGGTGGCTGCCGACCATGTTCCGTCGATGCGTGCCGCAGCGACGCAGGCGAACGTCGCGGCGCTGCGGCTCGGCACCGCAGGCAGCACGGAGCTCGTGATCAGGGCAGGTCGCGACCAGCTGCGGACGCCGGTCGCGGTCCTGCGTGATGCCTGGGAGACGCCGTTCGCGCGCTGAGCTCGCTCGGTCAGTCGTGACGCCGCGCGGTCCGCGCGGGCGGTCGCTCACCGGGTCCACTGCTCACCCGGCCGTTCTCAAGTCGGCGCCGCTTGTCGGGCAGGCGCGGCAGCCCCATCGCCGCGACGATCGGGTCGTCCGACGGGTCCAGCCGTGAGCGACGGACCGCGCGCTCGGCGATCGTGTCGGCCAGGGAGGCACCACCTGCGCTGCGCTGGCCGCGACGGCCGAAGCTTCCGGCGCGCACGGTCAGCGGATCCTCATCATCGTGACGTCGACGGTCGATGACGAGCAGCCAGGCGATGCCGGTGATCGCCAGCGCGGCGACCCCGAACACCACGATCGCCAGGAGCGACCACGGCGACTGGCTGCCGGGCAGCAGCGGACCCGTGCTTGCCGGCGCGGCCGAGCTGCGGCTGCCTTGCGGCGAGGCCACGGTCGCAGGGGCAGCGGGTGTCGCGGTCGCATCGGCCGCGGCAGGCGCCGGCAGTGCGCTGGGCCATGATCCGCTCGCCTTCTCGGCGCTGGGCGTCGCCACCACGGGATATGGCGCGCCTGCGGGCTGCGGCACGTCGCTCGGCTCCGGCGCCGCGTTCGCAATCGCCGGCTCGCTGCTCGGCTGGGACTTCGTCTCCGGCGCCGGTGATCGCGCGGTATTCTCGGCCGGCACCAGCGTCGGCGAGCCCGGCGCGGTCTTCGGAAGCGGCGCGCTGTATGGCGTCGGCGCCGGAGTGGCGGGCGCCGCGGCGGCCAGCGTCGGGCCGGCGAGGCTCGGTTGCGGGCCCTGCGCCGGTTGCGCGGTGAACGTCGTCCCCCACCTGCCGGCGGGCAGCGTCGCGCTCGCCCGGAACGTGCCGTTCGTCGAGGTGCCCGAGACGCGCGACATCGCCAGCGTCCGGCCGGCGACGCTCACCGACACGCCGCGCGCCGGGTTGCCGCCGCTGCTGACGTAGCGGACGGAGAACACGAACAGCGTGGACGTCGAGCCGCTGGTCGGCGAGACGGCCGCCGCGCTCAAGGCGTTGGGCGGTGCCGCAAGCACAGTCGACGGCGCCCCGAGGAGCGCCGCGAAGAACGCGCTGAGGACGCCGGTCCGCGCGAGCCGTTTCACCCGGCTGCCTCCCTGACGCGCTGGCGCCGGTGCCGCGTACGTGCCGGCGGTGCCGGCGCATCGGTCTCGCCGCCCTGCAGGATGACCATGGCCGCCTGCGGATCGATTCGCTTCAGCCCGCCGCGCGCCCGTTCGTGGAGCTTGTAGACCTCGTCGAGCCCGTCGGGCGGCACCTCGCTGGCGTAGATCGAGCAGAAGACCTTGACCACCTCGGGGTCGAACTGCGTCCCGGCGTGCTGCTGCAGCTCCTGGAGGGCCTGCTCGTGGGTCTTCGCCTCGCTGTACGGGCGCTCGTGGACCATGGCGTGGTAGGCGTCGGCGACTGAGACGATCCGCGCGCCGAGCGGGATCTCGTTGCCTTTCAGGCCGTGCGGATAGCCGCCGCCATTGAAGCGTTCATGGTGATGCAGCACCACCGGGATCGCCTCGCGAAGGCTGGAGGCCTGCTCCAGGATCACCTGGCCGATGCGTGGGTGCTCGCCGATGGCCTGCCACTCCCCGTCAGTCAGCGCGGTCGGCTTGTCGAGGATCTCCGGTGGAACTGCGAGCTTGCCGAGGTCGTGCAGCAGGCTGGCGATTCGAACGCGCTCGATCTCCTCCTGGGGAAGGCCCAGCTCCAGCGCGATCCCGGTCGCCAGGCTGGCGATCATGTCCGATGGTCTTCCCCGATGGTGCGGCTGTGGAGCCAGGACCGATGCCAGCGCCTGCGTGGCGGTGTCGTTCGCCCATTGCCCTATGGCCGCCGCCGCGGCACGGCTCTCCGCGGAGATCGGCGCCTTGCGGACGGGCGCCTCCTCGTCGATGTCGCGGAACAGGTAGGTGCGGTTGCGGCCGAGCGACTTGGCCGCGTACATCGCCGCATCGGCCTGGTCGACGAGCGTGTCGACCTGCAGCTTCGCACCGCGCCCGCCGGCAATCCCGATGCTGATCGTGACCTGCAGCCGCTGGTCGCCGGCGATGACCATCGGCTCGGCCATCACGCTGGCGCGCAGGTGCTCGGCCAGGATCATTCCCTCGTCCGGCGTCGTCTCGGGCATGATCAGCATGAACTCCTCGCCGCCGTATCTGCCGAAGACGTCGCTGATCCGGACGTTGTCGCTGATCAGCGCCGCCATCTGACGGAGCACCGCGTCGCCTGAGTTGTGCCCGTAGGTGTCGTTGATCGGCTTGAATCGGTCGATGTCGATGAAGGCCACCGAGAGCGGCTTGTGGTGGCGTGCCGAGCGTTCGACCTCCCTGACCAGCATGTGCAGCAGCGTCTCGCGGTTGACGACGCCGGTCAGCCGGTCGTGGGTCGCCTGCGCCTCCACCTGCACGAAGGCGCCCGCCGCGTCGTTGAAGGCGCGCGCCAGGCGCCGCTCGGCCGGGATGCCGACCTCCTTGAGGTGGATCGGCGTGTCCGAGTCGAGCGTCGTCTCCAGTGCCCGCGCAATCCGGTTGAGCCGCCAGCCGACGTAGCTCCAGGCCATGAGCGCCATGGTCGTCATGCCGGCGACCGCCGAGAGGGCCACGAGCAGCAGGAGGGTGACTCGCTCCTGCGTCTCGAGCCCGATGAGCATCGCCGCGACGACGCTGGCGCACAGGGCGACGAACAGCGGCGCCATGAATCCCAGCGCACGGACGAAACGGAGCATCGAACCTCCGGAAATGGGCGACGAGGTCGGGATAATTGCTGCTGCGAAGGATGCGCCGAGGGCCTCCGCATCGGCCATGGCCCGATGGTCCGGAGGCGCCCTGGCGCACCGTGGCGGCCGGTCAACGCGAGCCCGTTGTGCGGTCTGCTGCAGTACTCCGCTGGTACCGATGCCGCACGGACGAGCAGCCCTTCCTCCCGCCGTTTCCGTCCGTATGCTTGCGCGCATACACCCCCGCATGAAGGCCCGTCGGCGCCGGAATCGATGCCGCCGGATGCATGGGCTGCGGCAGGAAGCGCCTCTCGCGCGGACTTGCAGCGCCGGGCGCATGTGGCGCTGACACCACCGTGGCGCGCCCCGGCCGCGTATCATCGACGACGTGCCACGCCCGACCACCGAGCGCTGACGATGCTCCGACCGACGCCGCCGCAGCCGGTCGATGAGCTACCCGTCTACCAGCCCCACGGCCCACGCGAGGAGTGCGGCGTGATCGGCATCCACGCGCCGGGCGTCGACGTCACCCGGCTCACGTACCTGGGCTTGCACGCGCTGCAGCACCGCGGCCAGGAGTCGGCCGGGATCGCGATCAGCGACGGGACGCAGCTGAAGCTCCACAAGCGGCTCGGCCTCGTCAGCCAGGTCTTCGACGTCGAAGCGCTGACCCGGCTCTCCGAAGGGACCGATGCGCGGATCGCCATCGGGCACACCCGCTACAGCACCACTGGCAGCAACTCATTGCCGAACGTGCAGCCGGTCTACGCGGCGAGCGACCTCGGCGAACTGATGCTGGGTCACAACGGCAACCTGGTGAACGCGACGTGGCTGCGCGACGAGCTCGGGGAGCAGGGTGTCGACTTCGTCACCGCATCGGACACCGAGGTGCTGGCCAAGCTCATCGCGCACGCCCCGGGCAGGAGCTGGCAGCAGCGCGTCGAGCATGCCTTCCACCGTGCCAGCGGCGCGTTCACCTTCACGATGCTCACCGCCACCGCGCTTGTCGCCGCGCGCGACCCGATCGGCTTCCGGCCGCTGTGCCTGGGCCGCCTGCCGGGCGGCGGCTGGGCCGTCGCCTCCGAGAGCGCCGCGCTCGATGCGATGGGCGCCCAGTTCGTGCGCGACGTCGAGGCCGGAGAGATCGTGGTGATCGATGACGAAGGTGTGCATTCGCATCGGCCTCCGGTTGGCCAGAACAAAGAGCGGCTGTGCGTCTTCGAGTACGTCTACCTGGCACGGCCGGACAGTGTCATCGGCGGCAAACTGCTCTACGAAGCGCGGCTGCGGATGGGCCAGCGCCTGGTGCTCGAGCATCCTGCGCAGGCCGATGTCGTCATCCCGGTGCCCGATTCGGCGATCCCCGCCGCCATCGGCTTCGCCGAAGCATCCGGCCTGCCCTACCGCGAGGGGCTGATCAAGTCGCGCTACGTCGGTCGCACGTTCATCCAACCGGGGCAGGAGGGTCGCGATGAGGCGGTGCGCATGAAGTTCAACCCGCTGCCCGAGGTGCTGCGCGACAAGCGGGTGGTCGTCGTGGACGACTCGATCGTGCGCGGCACGACGACGGCGCCGATCGTCGCCATGCTGCGGCGCGCCGGCGCGCGCGAGGTCCACGTGCGCATCCACTCGCCGCAGATGAAGTTCCCGTGCTACATGGGCGTCGACACCGGCCGGCGCTCGGAGCTCATCGCGGCGACGCATTCGGTCGAGGAGATTCGGGTCCACATCGGGGCTGATTCGCTGGGCTACCTGTCCGCAGAGGGGTTGGAGGCGGCGGTGGGGCGTGGCCAGGGTCGGCATTGCACCGCCTGCTTCGACGGCCGTTATCCGACCGACGTGCCGCTCGACGTCGACAAGTTCGCGCTGGAACGAGGCTGAGATGGCGAGGAGCTACCGCGAGGCGGGCGTGGACATCGACGAGGGACGCCGGGCGGTGGAGCTCATCGCGCGCGCAGCTGCCTCCACCGCGAACGCCTCGGTGCTCGGCGGGATCGGCGGCTTCGGCTCACTGTTCCGCTTCGACCCGTCGACGCATCCCGACCCGGTGCTGGTCGCCTCGACCGATGGCGTCGGAACGAAGCTGAAGGTCGCGCTGGCGCTCGGCCGGCACGACACCATCGGCGTCGACCTGGTCCACCACTGCATCAACGACATCGCGGTGCAGGGCGCCGATCCGCTCTTCTTCCTCGACTACCTGGCCATGGGATCGCTGCGCGCCGACGTCGCCGGCGAGATCGTCGGCGGGATTGCGGCCGCCTGCTCGGCGTCGGGCGTGGCCCTGGTCGGCGGCGAGACCGCCGAGCTGCCGGACCTGTACCGCGACGACGACTACGACCTCGCCGGCTTCATCGTCGGTGTCGTGGCGCGCGAGGACGTCATCGACGGGTCTGGGGTGCGTGCGGGCGACGTGCTGCTGGGCATTCCGTCGAGCGGCCTCCACACCAACGGCTACTCGCTGGCGCGACGCGTCCTGCCGCCCTCGGAGTGGGGCTACTCCGCGCCGGGCCTCGACGGGCGGACGATCGGCGAGGTGCTGCTCGAGCCGCATCGGTCGTACCTGGACGAGATCCGGATCTTGCGACGCGCCCTGCGCTCCGCCGGCGGCGACGTGCTCGCCTTCGCGCACCTCACCGGTGGCGGCTGGATCGACAACATCCCGCGCACCCTGCCCGATGGCCTGGGCGTCGAGGTGCAGACCGGCTCGTGGAAGGTGCCGCCGATCTTCACCCTGATCCAGCAGCGCGGCGACATCCCGAACGAGGAGATGGTGCGGACCTTCAACCTTGGGATCGGCCTGACGTTCGTCGTCCGCGACTCCCTGGCCGATGCGGCGCTGGCCGCCGTCCCCGAGGCGATGCGGCTGGGCTCCGTCGTCGACGCGGCGCCGGCCGCCCCGCACGTGCGCTTTGTCTGATTCCGGTGTCGTCAAATCCCGGTCAGGGCGGAGTTAGGCAGGCTGGACCACCCGTTCGAGACTCGGACCAGACCGATGCGAGCGTGCAGCGCCGACAACTCTCGGCCGAGGAGACCCGTCAGGCTGCCGTACTCCGCCGGGGCTGGAATTTGACAAGAACGCGAGCCATCGATCGGCATATGGCCGCCCTGAGCGGAATCTGCCGATGAAGCTCGGCGTTCTCGTGTCGGGACGCGGCTCGAACCTCGAGGCGGTCCTGGCCGCGGTGGTCGAGGGACACCTCGAGGACATCGAGCCGGTCGTGGTCGTCAGCAACCGGCCGGGATGCCGGGCGCTCGACGTCGCATCGCGCTTCGGGGTGCCGTCGCTGTGTCTGGAACGCAGTGGCTTTCCGAGCGGGGAGGCACGTGACGGGCGCATCGGTCAGGCGATGACGGAGGCGGGAGCCGACGTCGTCCTGCTGGCGGGCTACGACCAGCTGCTGCGAGCGAGCTATTTCGAGCGCTACGCGGGTCGCACGATCAACATCCATCCCAGCCTGCTGCCCCGTCATGGCGGGAAGGGGATGATGGGGCTGGCGGTGCATGCATCGGTGCTGGCGGCGGGGGACGCCGAGACGGGCGTGACCATTCACGAGGTGACGCGGGACCTGGATGCCGGGCCGCCAATCCTCCAAGTCCGGGTGCCGGTGCTGGCCGGGGACACGCCGGAGCGGCTCGCCGAGCGGGTGCTCGCCGTGGAGCATCGGTGTGTGGTGGACGTGCTGGCGGAGATGGCGGGGGGTGTAGTGGGCGCGCGAGGGATCGGTATTCCGGCTGGACCTCGAGCGAGAGACGATACCGGTTCCCCGGAGCTCCGGTAACCGGCGTCCATCTGTGGCGCAGGCACGTAACGGGCGCGGCGGGGACCGCTATCGGGTCGCACACTCGGAGCTGACGAGATACCGGCGCCTGGGGGAGTCGGTAAGCCCGAAACGCGGCCGAGACCGAGCGCCAAGCTGAAATTGTGACTCCGAGGGCACCCGGTACTGCGCCCCGCAGGCGCGGCGCAAGCCCTGGACACGAATCGGAGCAGCGGTACGTCCCATGCTAGGATGACCGGCGCGCATCGCACGCGCCCCTAGCAGAGGCAATCTCTTCATGCCTGACGGCCTGCCGGATCCGGGAAAGATCTGGAACGACTTCATCAACAACCCGATCGTCGGCCTCGCCGGTCAGCTGATCGTGATCTACGCGGTGCTCCTCTGGCTCGGCACCGCGTACTGGGCCTTCCGCGACATGCAGGCCCGCACCGAGAACCCCATCCTGCCGTACTTCGCGGCGGCGCTGATCATCTTCTTCACCCCGCTGCTGTTCCTGTTCGCGGTGATCCTGTACCTCATCATCCGGCCACGCGAGACGCTGGCCGAGGTGTACGAGCGCTCGCTGGCGGAGGAAAGCCTCCTCGCCGAGGTCGAGAAGAACGAGCTCTGCCCGGTGTGCCGCGACCGCGTCGACGATGACTGGCTGGTCTGCCCGAACTGCCGCACGCGGCTGCACCGGGTCTGCCCGTCGTGCAACCGCCTGGCCGATCCGTCGTGGCCGCTGTGCGCCTACTGCGGTCGTGAGTTCGAACGACCGACGCAGCGGCCGGCCGACCGGGTCGCCGCCGCTCGGGTCGACACGCCACGCGAGCCACGCGAGCCGCGCGAGGATCGCGACGTCACCGCCGACCATCCGACGCTGCGCCGCGCCACCAACCCCAACCCGTAACGCC
>DASSTC010000053.1:0-16166 GCA_035708065.1 Candidatus Limnocylindria bacterium
GTTCCAGCAGCGCTGGTGCCTCGTCGTCGGGAACACTTCGTCGAGCGCGGCCCACAGCCCGAGCGCGCCATCGCCGCAGGCCAGCAGTGGAGCCTCCATGCCTCGATCGCGCAGGTCACGCCGGCCCAGCTGGCGGTGCTCTCGCGGTAGCCGAGCACCATCGCCAGCAGCTCCTTGCGCCCGTCTTCCCGTGCGCCGACCACGACCAGCAGGCAGGAGTTCTCGAGCTCGATGCCCGCGCCGAGGTAGATGCCGTCTGCCCAGATGTACGCGTATCGCGCGCTCAGCGGCCGGACCCTCCAGGCGGCATACTCGGTCGCCCACTCGTCCTTGAGCCGCAGGATGGTCGAGCCCGACAGCGGCGCGGTCTCGCCGAGCAGCTCGCGGAAGGCGGGCTCGAAGTCACCGCTGGACAGCCCTTCAAGGTAGAGGCGGGCGAACAGGCGCTGGGTTTCGGCCGACAGCATCCGCCGTCGCGGCAGGATCGAGGAGTGGAACGGCTCAACGTCATCGGGCAGGTCGCGCACCCGTGGTGCGCGAACCTCGACCGGCCAGGTGCCGATCGCAACTGCTCGCGGCCGGCCGTAGCCGTTGCGGTAGCCGTGCTCGGCCAGCAACCGGCGCTGGTAGCGGGAGCGCCCGAGGAACTCATCGACCTCGGTCGCCAGCGCACGCTCGAGTATCTGGCGCGCTCCTTCGCGGGCTAGCTCCTCAAGGGTGGAGTTGACCACTGCCGCGGGCTGAACGTCGGCCACGCTCGGCTCGGGCTCGTCAGCTGGCTTTGGCGCGGTCGTGGTCACGATTGCGTGGCCGTCCGTCTCATCGGTCGGTGGTTGGGAGGGTGCGATCGGGGTCAGGGCATGGTAGGTTTCCATCGCGGCGTGCTCCTTCTGTAGCCTGAACACCTTCGGAGGGTACGCCGCTTTCTCGTGCTCGCGGGCCGGTCATCGGTCAGACGGCGTTTCCACACGTCGTGACGGTAGCTCCACCCGCCTAGCTGGTCGGCCGGAGCGTCGTTGTACGGACGCGCCATTCCGTACACCACTCCGTACTTCCCCGGATGACACCGCACCGCACCGCGCTACTGTGCGGTAGCTCGATGTTCGCCCTTTGGGGAGGAGGTGCCTGCAGCGCGATAACCCGGGGAGTGTTGCGAACCTGCCTGACCATCCCCGGAGGCCCTGTAGCTGCCGCTCGGCTCTCCGTGTTCCGAGTACTGGGAGAGCTCCATCGTGAAACGAATTCTGGCGCTGCTCGCGTCGCTCCTGCTCCTGACCGTTTCGTCACCTGCGCTGGCTGCCGGAGTGTCCGGGGCGATCTTTACCACCGATTCCGCGTGCACCGGCACGAACATCAATATCTTCGGCGACAAGGCTGATGTCTACCTTGACGGCGGACCTACCCACGCCGGCGCCGCCGGCCTCCCGGACGGCGAGTACTACGTCCAGGTCACCGAGCCGGATGGTTCGCTGCTCGGTACGAGCGTGGGGAGTTTCGACGAAACCCCGGTCACCGTCAGCGGCGGCGAGTTTGCGGTCTGTTATCAGCTGACGGCAATTCTGATCCAGGCGAGTGACAGCCAGCCGGGCTACGACACCACGTCCAACCCCGGTGGCGAGTACAAGGTCTGGATCAGCAGCGTCTCGACGTTCGACAATGACCTGACGAAGACCGACAACTTCAAGGTCAACGCCGAGGACGGTGACGGCACGCCTCCTGAGGCGACGCTGCACGTCATCAAGTTCTACGACGCCAACGCCAACGGCATCAACGACGACAGTCAACTCATCACCGGCTGGAAGGTGCGCATCCAGGACGGGATCGACTTCATCCGCTACACGCCCGTCACGATCGTCGTGGAGCCGGACGACTACACGGTCACCGAGTTCATGCCGATCGAGTCGAACTGGATCTCGACGACCGCCAATCCGGTCGGAGTCACGCTGGCCGACGGCGACCAGAAGACCGTCGAGTTCGGCAACCTGTGCGTCGGCGCGGGTGGCGGGCTGACGCTCGGCTTTTGGTCGAACAAGAACGGGCAGGCGCTGATCGGCAGCGGCGACCTTCAAATGCTGCGTGATCTGAACCTGATCCAGCCGAAGAGCAGCTCGCCGTATTGGCAGCTTTTCGATCCGACAACGGCGGGTCAGGTGAAGACGTGGCTGCTCAACGGCACAGCGACGAATATGGCGTACATGCTGTCGGTGCAGCTGGCTGCCATGGAGCTCAACGTCTACAACAACAAGGTCGACAGCAACAGCCTGATTTACGCGCCGGGCACCACGAGCGCGAATGCGCTCGGGTTCGCATCGGTGAATGACGTGATGGCCGAAGCGAATGCGTCGCTGCTGGCGAATCCGTACACCGTCGCTGCGGGCGCGGTCCGGACCTATCAGGAAGCGCTGAAGAACGCGCTTGATCGCGCGAACAACAATCTGAACTTCGTGCAGTCGAGCGCCTGCGCGTTCTCCTTCGCCGACTGACTCACGTTCGTCGGTTCCATCCGGCTCTCACGAGCGGGACGAGCAATGCTCGTCCCGCTCGTTCGTTTCCTAGGGCGTCACCTCGACCGGCGTCGCGCCGGTCGTGCGCGACAGCTGCGCGATGACGACGCCAGCCACCACGCACGCCCCGCCGACGACCTGCGGCAGCGACAAGCTCTGGCCGAGCAGCAGCCAGGCGAGGGCTGCGGCGAAGACCGGCTCGAACGTGGCAGCGATGCCCGCGAGCGGCGCCGAGATGATGCGGATTGCCGCGACCGCCAGCAGGAAGGGCAAGAGCGTGCCGATGATCCCGGAGCCGAGCACCCGCAGGCTGATCTCGGGGTCGGCGAGGCGGTCCCACGGCCAGTTCGACCACGGTTGGATGACACCCCACACCACGGTCGCCACGGCGAAGCCGAAGAGCAGTACCGATGCGGGATGGGCGCCGCGCCGCCCGGAGGCCTCCGCGGTGAGCAGGTACGCGGCGAAGGTCAGCATCGCCACCACGGCCGCTGCCAGGCCGGTGCCGTCGAGCGTGCCGAGACCGGCGTATGCGCCGCTGACCAGGAACGCCCCGAGCAGTGTCACGCCGCCGGCGACCCAGGCCACGTTCCCCGGGGAGCGGCGCGCGGTGACGGCTGACAGGACCAGGATCAGCACCGGCGCGGTGTACTGCAGCGACAGCGCGACGCCGATGTCGAGCCGGTCGATGGCGACGTAGTACGACCAGTTGACGACGACCACCGAGAAGCCGAACAGGATCACCATCGGCAGCGCCCGTCGCGGCACGCCCAGCAGCGGCCGCCGGAAGAGGATGAGGAACACGAACAGCGGCACAACGGCGACCAGGACGCGAGCCTGGGCCATCTGCTCCGCGGTGATTCCCCGGTCGAAGGCGCCCTTTGCGATGATCGCCGCCAGGCCCCAGCAGAACGCGGCCAGGACGACGCCGAGCGTCGCGAGGGTGGCCGCCGAATGGCTGGCGGGCCGGATCGCCGAGATCGCGCGCGTCACCTAGCCGGCGCTGCCCTCGGTCGTCATGCCGCGCATGCGCAGGTACGTATCGTTCGACGGCGGCCGGCCGAGGAACTCGAGGAGCATCTCGTCGGCGGATCGCGAGCCATTCGGCTCCAGCACCGCGCGTCGGTACGCACGGCCAACGTCGGCGGAGAGGATGCCCTCCGAGGCGAATCGACCGAACATGTCGTCGCCGATCACTTCGGCCCACAGGTAACCGTAGTAGCCCGCATCGTAGCCGCCGACGAGGTGCGCGAAGCCCGAGAGGTAGAACGTATCCTCCGGATAGGCGATGCCGGTCACCGCGAACGCGTCGCGCATGACCCGATCCATGTCGGGAACCGTCGTGCTGGTGTGCAGCGCCAGGTCCATCGAGCCGAGCCAGACCTGACGCGTGGCGCGGATGCCGACATTGAGGTAGCGCGAGTCGGCCATCTTCCGGGCGAGCTCGTCGGGCAGCGGCTCACCGGAGCGGTAGTGGCGGGCGAAGCGCTGCATCACCTCGGGCTGCCAGACCCAGTGCTCCATGATCTGCGAGGGCGCCTCGACGAAGTCCCACTCGGTCTCCGCGCCGCTGAAGCGCACGAACTCAGCCTTGGTCAGGCTCATGTGCAGGATGTGACCGAACTCGTGGAAGAGCGTCTCGACCTCGCCGTGCTGGCCGTGGCGCAGCAATGAGGGCCGATCGCCGGCGGGCGGCGTGAAGTTCGCGACGATGGCAGTGACCGGCTTGGCGTAGCTGCCGTCGGCGCGGCGATGGCCCATGATCAGCGGGAATGCCGCTGCGTGGCCGTACTTGCCCTCGCGCGGGAACAGGTCCGTGTAGAAGTGGGCGAGGAGCTCGCCGCTGTCGCGGTCTCGGATCTCGTAGAGCTGGACCGATGGGTGCCAGGCCTTCGCGTCCTCGACGCGACGGTAGTCGAGCCCGAAGACGTCGCCGGTGATGGCGAACATCCCGTCCAGCACTCCATCGAGCGGCAGGTACTCGCTCACCTGGTTCTGGTCGACGCCGTACTCCTCGCGCGACTGCCTGGTGTCGTAGTAGAGCCAATCCCAGGCTTCGATGCCGCGCTGCTCGCCGTCCGCCTCGAGCAGGCGCCGCATCTCGGCCATCTCGCGTTCGGCAGCGGCTTTCAGCGGCGGGACGAGCTCGTCGTAGAAGGCCCGCACCCGGTCGGGGTTACCGGCCATCTTGACCTCCATCGCGTGGTGCGCCCAGGTCGGATGGCCCAGCAGGTCGGCAATCCGCTGGCGCAGCTCGAGCGCTTCGGTCAGCAGCGCGCGATTGGCCTCCACCGCCTTGTTCCAGCTCTTGCGACTGAGCACCTCACGCAGTGATCGATCCCGCGCCTGCTCGAGGAACGGGTTGACCTCCGGGTAGTCCAGGCTGACCCGATACGTCCCGGGCGCTTGGCCGGGCTTCAGGCGCTCGACGAAGTCCTCCGGCAGGCCGGCGAGCTGCTCCCGGCTGACCTCGATCCAGTCCTCGTACTCGTTGACGTTGCGCTGGAACGCGATCTCGATCTCGACCAGCCGGTTGCGCAGCCGCTCGAGCTCGGCGCGCTGCTCCGGCTCCAGCTCGTGGCCCGCCCGCCGGAAGTCGCGCAGCCAGTGCTCCAGCAGCCGTGCCCGCTCCCCGGAGAGCTGCTTCGCGTCGTCCGTGGCGGCGTAGGCGCGCACGGCCCGGTAGACGTCGTCGCGGAACGCCAGCGCCACGCGCCACTTGTTGATCCGCTCCTCGGCCTCTTGCCCGGCGTCGCGCACGGCGGCGTCTGGGTGGACCTGGGCCATGAACGCGCCGGGGCCGTACGCATCCGCCACGGCGGCGCCCGCCAGCTCCAGCCGGCGGAGCGTGTCGTCGAATGTCGGCGCGTCCGCGGAGGCGGCCGCGGCATCGACCAGCGCGTCGGCGCTGGCAATTCCGGCATCGGTGTCGGAGGCCACGGACTCGGGAGTCACCGTGGTGTAGTCGTAGAGCATCGCGGCGCATGGTACGCCACGGGAGCTCAGGAGGCGGCACGCCCGGTTTCGGTGCGGGCGAGACAGGGGGCGCGCATGACGTGGACGCGAACGCGTCCGGCCGCGCGGCAGGCTTTGCAAGCCCTGACCTGCACTTCGGCTCAGGTCATCGCCCGCACCGGAGCATGAGTATGCGCCGGGGCCGCAACCCCTCTGTCAGGCTGGCCTAGCGGTTCTGCTCGGCCCGGACGAAGAACGCGGTGCCGATGCCGATGAACAGCACGAAGAGCACGCCGATGACCGCGAGGTTCTGCGGGCCGCTGGCGAGCGGAACCTGGACCGGCTCGGGATGGATTGCGTAGTAGACGTTGCGCAGCAGGTCGACCGCATAGCGCATCGGCGCGATGTGCGAGGCGATGTCGAGCGGCAGCGGCAGCTTGTCGATCGGGTTGAAGACGCCGGCCAGGAAGAACTGCGGCAGCATGATGAACGGGAAGATCTGCGTCGCCGCGCGCCGGTTCGGCAGCCGCGACAGGATGAGGACGCCGAACGCGCCGCCGAAGACGGTGATCACCAGCACGGCCGGCACGAACGCCACGAGCGTGGCCAGCGACAGCGGGATGCCGATGAGGACGCCGAACGCGACGATGCCGATGCCCTGCGGCAGCGCGACGAGCGACTCGCCGAGCACCTTGCCGATCACGATCGAGTAGCGCGAGATGGGGGAGACGAAGATCTCCTGGCTGAAGTCGTTCTCGCGATCCTCGATGAGGCTGATGACGCCCATCGCGGACGACTGCCAGAGCGTCTGGGCCAGCACGCCGGTGAACACGAAGGTCAGGAAATTGAACTCGCCAGCCTGCCCGAATCCGGCCTCGAGGCTCGTGCCCAGCACGCCGATGAAGATGACCGGGAACGCGAGGTCGGCGATGAGCCGCGTGCGGTCGCGGAGGAGCTTGACGAGATCGCGCTGCGCGATGGCCAGCACGGCGGAGAGCTCATGCATCGGCGACGTCCTGGTCGTCGGCCTCGGCTCGTCCGACGATCTCGAGGTACGCGTCCTCGAGCGTCGGCGCATGGGTCTGGACCACGCTGAGTGGCGTGTCAATGGCCTTCAAGATGGCATGCGTCCCGCGCCCGTTCAGCTCGACGCGGAACGGACCGTCGCCCGAGTGGGCGAGGCCGAGCCGCCGCAACTCCGCTCGCAGCGCGCCGCGGTCGGCGGTGTCGACCAGCAGGTACTCCTCGACGAGCTCGGCCTTGATGTCGGCGGGCGTGCCGTACGACACGACGCGCCCGTGATCGATGATGCAGATCCGATCGGCCTGCTCGGCCTCCTCGAGGTAGTGGGTGGTCAGCAGGATCGTGGTGTTGCTCTCGCGACGCACCCGCTCGAGGTAGGTCCACAGCCCGCGCCGGCTCGGCGAGTCGAGTCCCGAAGTCGGTTCGTCCAGGAACAGCACCTTCGGCCGATGAACCAGGCTGCGAACGATCTCGAGCTTGCGGCTCATCCCGCCCGAGTAGGTCTTGATCGGCTGGAAGATCTCCTGGCCGATGCCCACGATCTCCGCCAGCTCGGCGACCTGCTGCCGATACTCCGCGGGCATCAGCCGGTAGCTCGCAGCGTAGGGGTAGACCCCGTACAGGATGGCGTGGAGGCGGACGTTCTCCTCGCCGGTGAGGTTCCTGTCCAGGCTCGGTCGCTGGAAGATGATCCCGACCATGCGACGCACCGTGCTTGCCTCGCCCACGATGTCGTGGCCGTCGATCGTCGCGGTTCCGCTCGTCGGTGCCAGGGTGGTGGTGAGGATCGAGATCGTCGTCGTCTTGCCCGCACCGTTCGGCCCGAGCAGTGCGAAGAACTCACCGGCTCGCACGTCGAACGAGATGCCGTCGACGGCGTTCTGAGCGGCCTTCTTGTAGCGCTTGACGAGCTGGTCCACGTGGATCACGGGACGATCATGCCTCACCCCTGTCAAGACCTCGGTCGCGTCGATAGCGCCGGGCAATGTCGTCACGGCGCAGCTTCCTTTCATGTGGCGTTCAGGCCAGGCCCCGGGCGGCCCAGGCCGTGGCGGTGAGGGTGAATGGCGCCTCGGGCAGCATCGAGCGGCACAGCTCCCGCAGCGCCGCGGCCTGCCCGCGGTCGAGCGAGGCGACGTAGGCGCCCGCGGGTCCGACGCCGTGTTCGAACGGCTCCCACCATGCGTCGAAGGACTCGTGCCGCAGGCCGGCCGTCAACGGCGTTGCCTCGACGTCCCGAAGTCCGGCATCGGCGAGGAGGCCGCTGAGGTGCCCATCGCGGGCTCCGGCCAGGGCCGACTCGTCGCGAACGTTGGCATCAAGCCGGCGCGCAGCCTCCCAGAACGGGCCGAGCGGCCCGCGTCCGCCGCCGTAGTCCCAGACACACGCGGCGACGATGCCGCCGGACCGGGTCACCCGGCGCATCTCCCCAAGTCCGGCGACAGGATCACTCATGAAGTGGACGACCAGCTGGGCGAGCGACGCATCGAACGCACCGTCGGCGAACGGCAGTGCCTCGGCGGATGCCTTCCGGACGTCGACACCCGGCTGACGCTGCCGAACGGCAGCGATGAACGAGCCGGACGGGTCGACGGCTGCGACCGCCGCCGCCCCGAGGCGAGCGATGAGCTCGCCGGTCAGCGCGCCGGGGCCACAGCCGACGTCGAGGGCGCGCTGGCCGCGTTTCACGCCGGCCACGTCCGCCAGCTGCGGCGCGAGCTGTGCCGAGTAGCGGCCCATGAAGCGGTCGTACGCCTCGGCCGCGACGTCGAACGTCATCGGGTGGAGTCGCGGCGGTCAACGCTGCAGAAAGTCGAGCACCACGGCCGCGAACAGCGGCGAGGTGCACAGGTTGTAGTGCGTCAGCCCGGGCAGCACCGCCAGGGCGTGACCGCCGGCCGGCCGGCCCTCGCCCATCCAGCCGCCGTCACGCAGCCCGCCGTCGAGCAGCTTGAACACCTCGACGTAGTGGCTGGGTGGCGCCATGTCGGCATCTGCGCAGACAATCATGGTCGGCATGCTCAAGGCGCGGACCTCGGCGGAGAAGTCGAAGTCCTTCGCCATCGAGGCGCCGATCTTGTCGAGCAGTCGCGGGAAGTCGCCCGGGCGCGGCGCCACCGCCTGGTAGAGCTGGTACATCGGCGTGTCCTTCATGAACTCGACGGCCGCCCCGCTCACCTGCGCCTGCTGAGCGAGCATCTCCGCCGGGATGGCGCTGCGCGTGATGTTCGCCGACGCAGCCACCAGCCTGCCGACCCTGTCGGCATGGTTGAAGGCGAGATGCATCGCCACCCCACCGCCCAGCGAGTAGCCGACGACGTCAGGCTGCTCGAGCCCGAGCTCGTCGATGAGCGCCGCGATGTCGTCAGCCATCGACCGGGCGTCGATCGGCCGATCGATGTCGGCGGTTCGAGCGTGGCCCTGCAGGTCGGGCAGGATCACGCGATGTTCGCGCGAGAGCGCCGGCAGGATCGGCGCGAACATCGAGCCGGCACCGAGGCCGCCATGCAGGAGGACCATCGGTCGGCCGTCGCCGTGCGTCTCGTAGTAGAGGTGGACGCCGTTCACGTCGGCGTATTGACCGATGGCGGTCTGTTCGCTCGTCCAGGTCATGCTCACTTGTTGCTCCAGCTCGCGGGTTGGATGCTCGTACGACGGTGCGTCGCAGGCGAACTCATCGCTCGGGCCGTCGACGACGCCGTCGCGCGCCTGCTCGGCCGGCTAGCGCGGAGCGTGGGCCGAGGCGACGTCGCCGATGATCTCGGCGAGCTCGGCTGGCTTCGACCACATCGGCCAATGGCTGGTCGGCAGGTCGATCCAGGTGACGTTGCGCAGCTCGGGGATCCCTGCGAGGAATGGCCACTCGGGGTGCTCGCGCGCGTAGCCCTGGTACTGCTCGGCGCTGAAGCCGGTGCAGATCATCGTCGCGGGGATGTCGTTGCGCGCATCGTTGGTGAGCTCGGCAGCCTCGCGAATCAGCGCGCCCGGCACCGGCACGGCTAGATCGCGGAACCGCTGCATCTGCTCCTCGCTGAGCCCATCGAGGTTCTCCTCAGCCTGGATCTCCTCCCAGATCATCGGCTTCTCGACGCCAGCGAAGTCGGGATCGAGCGCGCCCTTGCCCGGGGCGGTGTCGACGTAGACGATCGCCGCGATGTCATCGGTGCACCGGTCGCTGGCGGCGTAGCCGCTGAAGCCGGTCGCGCTGTGGAGGACGAGCACGACCGGCGTGTTCGCGGCGCTCACGGCATCGCAGATGGCATTCACATGGTCGGCGAGCGTGACCTTGGACCGGTCGGCATCGGCCGATTCGAGACCGGGCAGGGTCAGCGCGGTGACATCGTGTCCCTGGCCCCGCAGGATGGCGGCGACCTCGTCCCACGCCCAGGCACCCAGCCAGAAGCCGGGTACCAGGATGATCGGCGCGCTCGTCATGGTCTATCTCCTTCGGTTCGGTGGACGTGTGGTGTGCATCGGTCGAGGGTAGGCGCTGAAGATGACATCCGGTGTCATGAACCGGCGCTACCGTCGTGCCCGACCAATCACAACAGGAGCTCGCAGATGCAGGCAGACGACGTCCGATCCCTGTTCGCGTATGACCGATGGGCAACCAGCCGGGTGCTCGATGCGCTCGGCGGCGTGAGCGCGGAGGACTGGAGCCGCACCGGGAGCGTCGGCGACCGTGGGCTCGGCGAGATCCTGGTCCATCACCTGGCCGCGTCACAGCGCTGGCGCGTCGGCTTCGAGACGCAGGGCGAGCGCGACCTGCCGCGCGCCGAGGACGAGCCGCTGCCGACGATCGACGAGCTGCGGCGGCGCTGGGACCAGGAGTGGCTCGCCGTGGACGCCTGGCTCCGGACGCTCACCGACGAGTTCGTCGCGTATCGGTACGACGGCGTGCCGGTCTGGCAGATGCTCGTGCATGTCGTCAATCACGGAACGCAGCACCGTGCCGAGGCGGCGGCGCTGCTCACCAGTCGGGGCCGCTCGCCGGGTGAGCTCGACCTGATCGACTACGCCGAGGCGCAGGCGGCGCGGGCCTGACCAAGCGGCGCGCCTCAGAGGTCGATCCGCATCACGACCCGGCGCTTGCCGGGCCGGCTGACCTCGGTCATGCCCGCTGCGGCGAAGACGGTGCCCATGACGGTCATCGTGGCAGACGATACCTGACACCGGCTGGCATGTATCGGTCTATGCTGAACGGCCGATGCGTGCCTCCCGGCTTGTCGCCCTGCTGCTGCTGCTCCAGACCCGCGGCCAGATGACCGCCGCCCAGCTCGCGCGCGAGCTCGAGGTCTCGCAGCGCACGATCTTCCGCGATGTCGACGCGCTCTCGGCGTCCGGCGTGCCGATCTACGCCGAGCGCGGGCCGCTCGGCGGGGTGCGGCTGGTCGACGGCTACCGCACCCGCCTGACCGGCATGACCCCCGAGGAAGCGGATGCGCTGTTCCTGTCCGGGCTCCCGGGCCCCGCGGCCGAGCTCGGGCTCGGCACGGTGATGACCGCCGCGCGGCTCAAGGTCCTCGCCGCGCTGCCATCTGAGCTGCGTGCGCGTGCCTCGCGCCTCGTCGAGCGTTTCCACCTCGACGCCGCGGGATGGTTCAGGTCGTCCGATTCGGTGCCGCATCTGCCGGCGCTGTCGCAGGGCGTGTGGGACGCGCGGCGGATGCGGATCGCCTACCGGCGTGGCGACCGGGTCGTCGATCGGATCGTCGACCCGCTGGGCGTCGTGCTGAAGGGCGGCGCCTGGTACCTCGTCGCCATCGCCAACGGCGAGACACGCACCTACCGGGCGTCGCGCGTGACCGCCGTCGAGCTGCTCGACGACCGCTTCGAGCGTCCCGACGGCTTCGACCTGGCCGACTACTGGGCCGATATGACCGCAGCGTACGAGCGCGGCGTGCCGCGTCTGCGGGTCACGGCGCTGGTACGCCGCGAGCGCGTCGGCCAGCTGTACGACGTCGTCGGCGAGGCGTCCACGGTGAGCATCGGCGAGGCGAACGATGGCGCGGCGCCTCCGGGCTGGTTGCCGGTGAGCATGACGCTCGACTGGCCCGAGGAGGTGCCCGGCCGCCTGCTGGCGATGGGCGCCGACCTCGAGGTGCTCGAGCCGGCCGAGCTGCGTCACCAGATGAGCGGCGTCGCGGCGGCCGTGACCGAGCTGTACGCCTAGCGGGGCCGTGCCTTTGCGGGGGCGGCAGTGCTCCTGCGGGTCGGCCGCCAGCGCCCAAGGAGTGCGCGGACGCGCAATCGGGACTCGATCTCGCGCTCGCGGTCGTTGACCAGGATACGCAGCAGCTCTGTGGAGATCATTGGTCTGGCTTCCTCGCCTGGTACATGTCTGTCCGCGAAGCGTACCGGTCGATCCTGCCAAATGCTGTCATGAATGCGGGCGCCGTGACACCGCCAGGTGGCGCGGGCTCAGCGACGCTCCATCACCTGGCTGGTCGCCGCGTCCAGGACCTCGTGAAGCTTTGCGGCGAACGCTTCCGGCTGGCCGCCCCAGCCGCCGTCCGGGCTCACGAACCCGCCGTGGTGGCTCGGGAAGACGACCGGCTGACTGCCCAGCCGCTCGGCGGTGGCATACGCACCCCGGTTCGCCATCTCGCCACGCGATTCCTCACCCGCCGCGATGACGATCAGCGTCGGAGCGTTGCGCAGCGCCTCGAAATCGGGCTCGTAATGCGTCGTGTTGACCAGGTTCTGGTAGAGCATCACGTCGGTGCGGGAGCCGTCATCCTCGGCCGGCATGCCGAACATCGTCGGATCCGGCGCGGGCTGGTCGGCGAAGCCGTCTTCGAACTCGCCGCGGTGGCTGGTCACCGCGATGAAGTGCGCCATGCCGCGGCCGAACCCGCGGGCCTGGTACGTGTTGCCGATCGCGCGCACAGCCGCCTTGGCGTTCTGACGGTCCGGCAGCAGCGGCGCGAGCGGTGGCTCGTGTGCCACCAGGATGCGCACGTCGTCGGGATGCGCCGCCACGAGGGCGAGCGCGTTGACCGCGCCACCACTGCTCGCGAACAGGTCGACCGGCCCGCCGACCTCCGCGATGATCCGATGCAGGTCATCGGCGTGCTGGTTCGGATTCGACTCGCTCGACGGGTCGTCCTTCGTGCTGCGCTCCGCCCCGCGGGGGTCGTAGGTCACGATCGTCCGCTCCGGGAAGTGGCTCGCCAGGGCGCCGAATCCGGACGCGCCCATCGGCGAGCCGATGAGGAACAGTGGCGGTTGGTCATGGCCGGCGCCGGGTCGGACGTCGTACGTCAGCGTCGCGCCCGGCGCGGAGATGGTGCGGGTCGTTGGTTCGGTGAGGGTCATGGCTCGTTCCTTCGATGTCTAGGCGGATCGGACGGCGCTGTTGACCAGGATCGCGTCGATCTGGCCGACTGCCAGGGTCAGGCCTTCCTCCATGCCCATGGCAAGCATCTGCTCCATCGCCTCGGTGCTCGGGAACGCGCTCTCGATCCTCATCCGGGTCTTCCCCGCGCCGATCTCGTCGATCGCCACGTTGAACGTGGTCCCCGGCATGTCGGGGTTCGGCGTGCCGTCCTCGTGCGCGAACCCGTCGTAGGCCACCAGCCGATGCGGCGGATCGACCTCGAGCAGGTCCCAATAGCCGTGCGGCTGGTCGCCCTCCGGCCCGGTCATGTGGTACGCCACCCGGCCGCCGACCGTCAGGTCATGCGAGTCCACGGTGGCGGGGTAGGTCGGCGGTCCCCACCAGCGCTCGAGCTGGCGCGGATCGGCCCACAGCTGCCAGACCCGATCGACCGATGCCTCGAACTCCGCTTCGAGCACCATCGTTTTGGCAGCTGGGTCCTTGCGAACCGCGGTGACGGTCATGGTCGAATCTCCTTCTCCTGGCTGACGAGCCCGGTCATGCGGTCGATGCGTCCGCGCCACAGCTCCTCGTACTGGTCGAGCAGGCGCCGCGCGACGAGCAGGCCTGCAGGGTTGGTGCGCACGACCTTGCGTCGACCGAGGCGCCGCTTGGTGACGAGGCCCGCCCGCTCGAGGATCGCAACGTGCTTCTGCACGGCCGCGAAGCTCATCGGGTAGTGGCCAGCCAGCTCGGCGACGCCCTCCTCGCCGTCGATCGCGCGACGAACGATGTCACGCCGCGTCGCATCGGCGAGCGCACTGAAGACGGCGTCGAAGTCGGTGGTCGTCTGCATCGTGGTACAACCATACGGTTGTATCTGAGCGATGTCAAGGGGATTCTTGGCGGCGCGATTGCCCCACGGAATGAAACGACGCACAGAGAGACCGTCTGCTGCGATCCATTCCGTCAGGGGATGAAACCGACTGGTTTCGCACGCAAACGGCGCGATTCCGGCCCTTTTCATCCTCCTCCTGAATCAACCGATGCACAGCGCCCCGCTCTGCGTCGGTTGATCGTCTTGGGAATCGGGCGGCGCGACGCGGGTCAGCCGGCATCGGCGGCGCGGCGCACTTCGGCGATCTCGATCTTGCCCATTTGCAGCATCGCCTCCATCGCGCGACGCGAGCGATCGGGGTCGGGGTCGGCCATCAGCTCGCCGAGCTCCCGTGGGACGATCTGCCAGGAGAGGCCGAATCGGTCCTTCAGCCAGCCGCATGGTCCGGGCTCGCCACCGTCCGCGGTGAATGCATCCCACAGTCGATCCACCTCGGCCTGGTCGTCGCATTCGACGACGAAGGAGATCGCCTCGTTGAACGTGAAGTCCGGTCCGCCGTTCAGCCCCTGGACGTGGTTGCCGAGCAGCGTGAAGTCGACGGTGAGCACCATGCCCGCAGGTCCGCTCGGCGTATCGGCGGTCGAGTGCCACACGCGGTCGACGTGGCTGTCCGGCAGAAGCGAGGCGTAGAAGTTGGCGGCCTCCTCGGCCTTGCCGTCGAACCAGAGGCAGGTGTAGAAGCTGTGCATGGCTTGGCTCCTTGGTGTGTGCTCGATTGCATCGGTCAACCATGAAGACCGACGGATGCAGGCCGAATCATCGGTCTGTCACCATGCCGCGATGAACAACGACGCACGGGGATGGGCCGGTCCGACATGAGCAAGGTGCGAGCCCATATCTCCGTTTCGCTCGACGGCTACGTGGCAGGTCCGAACCAGACGCTGGAGCACCCGCTCGGCGAGGACGGCGAGCGGCTGCACGACTGGGTGGTTGTGCTCAAGTCCTGGCGCGAGGAGCACGGCATGGAGGGTGGCGAGGAGAACGCCAACGACGCCCTCCTGCGTGAGGTGAACGCGAACGTCGGCGCGGAGATCATGGGTCGCGGCAAGTTCGGACCGCCGAGCCGCGGCCCGTGGGGCGACGATCCGTGGGAGGGCTGGTGGGGCGACCATCCGCCGTTCCACAAGCCGGTGTTCGTGGTCACCCACTACGAGCGCGACCCGCTGACGCTGTCGGACACGACCTTCACGTTCGTGACCGATGGCATCCAGTCCGCCCTCGCACAGGCCCGCAAGGCGGCAGGGGACAGGGACGTGTTCATCGGCGGCGGCGCGCTGATCATCAACGAGTTCCTCGCCGCGGGACTGCTCGACACGCTCGAGCTGCACGTCTCCGCGGTCCTGCTCGGTGGCGGGGAGCGTCTGTTCGAGGGCGTCGGCCCGGAGGTGAAGCTCGAGCGCGTCCGCGTCATCGAGGGACCCGGGGTGACGCATCTGAAGTACCGCGTGCTGAAGTGAGCGTGCGCCGATGAGTGAGGAGGGCTGGCGCGAGTTCCTGTCCGCCGAGGGCGTCGACGACTGGGTGGTGCTGCATGGCGGTCCGACGGCGGTGTTCCGCGTCGGATCGCTCGTCGAGGCCGCGCAGCTCGCCGAAGCGGTGGCCCGCGTACCGGGACTGGAAGCCCGAACGGCGATGAGCCTGGCGCACGGTCATCTCACCGTGCGTCTGACGCGCGAGGTGTGGGGAACCGAGCCCCGCCACATCGAGCTCGCCCGCTCGATCTCCGAGGTGGCGCGTCGGCACGGCGCGACGGCGGACCGCGCCGCCGTTCACGAGGTGCAGCTGGCGGTTGCCGCCAAGCCGGACCAGATTGACCTGCCCTTCTGGCGCGCCGTCCTCGGGTATGCGCCGATGCACGAGGACAATGCCATCGATCCACTCGGGCACGGCTCGACGGTCTGGATGCAGGAGCTCGATCCGGCGAAGAGCCTGCGGCACGCGATGCACGTCGACGTGTCGGTGGCTCGCGAGGTTGCCGAACAACGGCTGGCGGCGGCGCTTGCCGCGGGCGGGCGGATCGTGGACGACTCCCAGGCGCCTGCGGCCTGGATCCTCGCCGACCGCGCGGGCAACAAGGTCTGCATCGCCGCCTGGCCGGACGGCGCGCGAGCGTCGAGCTCCGACGAAGGGTCCTGATCGCGCAGACGGTGAGCGCTCAGCAGTCGAAGACGAACCAGCAGAGCTCGTTGCGGACGCGCTGATCAGCGAGCACGAGCTCGCGGATCTCCTCGGGCAGCCTGCGCCGCTGCCACTCGCACTCCCGCCGGCCGGCGGCGATCCCCGCATCGTCCGGCAGAGTGGCGCGGACCGCCTTGATCGCGTAGGCCGCCGCACCGAGGTCATGGGCGGCCACGTGCGCGACGGCGGCAGCCTGGGCGGCCGCATACGCGGCGAAGCGGGCAGCTCCCCGCAGGTCGCGGGCAGCCGCGTTCGCGTGTCCGGCCGCGGTGCGCGAATCGGTCATGCG
>DASSTC010000054.1:0-30774 GCA_035708065.1 Candidatus Limnocylindria bacterium
AGTCCGTCGCGCTGCGCCGCCTCGCGACGCGGATCCTGCTGGCAGCCGGCGAGGTCGATCGCGCCGAGGCGCTGTGGCGGTCGAACACCAAGCGAGCGTCACTGGACGCGGTCATGTCCTGGATCGAGGTGGCGCGCATCCGCGAGCGACATCGCGGCGACCTTCAGGGTGCGCTCGAGGCGGTCGAAGCCGGGTCGCGCGTCCTCGACCTCGCCTTCGCGCTGGGTCGCGGCGGCGGCATGCTGAGCATCGGCAAGGCGCGGCTGCGGATCGACGCCCGTCGGCGGCGGCTGCGACGCTGGGTCGCGGCCGCGGAGCGTCGCCGAGAGCGCGAACGGCGCCGGGTGGCCTAGCGCCGGCGCTTCTCCAGCATGCGAACGACGCCACTCATCGCTTGCGCCGCCGCGTCGCTGACGCCGTCGCGGCTGAGCGCGCCGTCGTAGCTCGCCAGGAACAGCGCGGCGAACGCGTCGCCGGCGCCGGTGGTGGCGACGTCGTCGATACGGGTCGGCGCGGCCATGTGCCAGCGTGCACGCGTCCCTTGGGGCCGGTCGATGTCGAACCACGCGCCGTCGGCCCCCAGCGTGAGCACGAGGAGCGGGCCTGGGCCGAGCCGCGTCCGCAACGCGTCGAGCTGTCGCTCAGGCGTGCCGCGATCCGCCGACACGTCCTCGTCGCTGGCGAACAACGCGTCGAACGTCGCGAGACGGGAGACGGTGCTGTCATGCAGCGAAGCCAGCTCGAGCGGCGCGATGGCACCACCGGCCTCGGTGCGTCGCAGCCAGCCCTGCAGACATGCGCCTCGCAGCGCCGCGCCGCCCCAGCCGAGCGAGGCGTCGGGAAGCTCGTCGAAGACCGGCGCGAACAGGACGGCGTGCGCCTGCATCGGCAGCTGGGCACCGGGCGCCATGCGGACGCCCGCGCCGCCCGGTTCGAGCCACAGCCGACGGCCGACTCGACCTTCGCGGTGGCGAAACGCCGGCGTCTGCGGTGCGTCGGCGACCAGCGCGAAGACCGAGATGTCGAGCAGCTCGGCGACGCCGGCGCGGCCGACAGGCTCGGGACCGGCGACCGAGACGATCCCCACCCGGCAGCCCGCTGCGCGAGCGGCGCGGGCAGCATGGAGCACGGCGCCGCCGGGTTGCAGTGAGCCGTCCGCGAAGCGATCGATGGTCAGCCCACCGACGAGCAGCAGATCGACGGGATCGGTCTGCGCCGGCCAGGACGGAGGCGGGGCAGGAGGCATCGGTCTATCATCCGCCACGAGATGGCACTCTTCTTCTACGAGCTGCACGAAGGCGCGACCGACCTCATGACCGATGCGCTGCTCATCAGCGAGCGCGAGGTGAGCCCGAACGAATTCGCCAACATGGTGCAGACCGCACGGCGCGCGGTGCTCGACACCTTCGAGGAGGACACGCTGGTCGAGGCGGTCGCCCGTGAGCTGGAGCGACGCTTCGGCTTCATCTACGCGGCCGACGAGAAGCTGCGGGCGTCGATGAGCATCGGCACCGAGGACGAGGACACGTTCCTGGTCGACCAGAGTGAGGACTATCGGAGCATCGTCGTCGAGCTCGACAAGGGCTGAGTCACCGCGGCGCGCCCGACGCTCCGCTCAGCCGCTCCGCTCAGCGCGCGACGTTGAACAGGACCTGGATGACGTCGCCGTCCCGCACCTGGTATGTCTTGCCCTCGGACCGCAGCAGGCCGCGCTTGCGCGCCTCGGCCATCGATCCACAGGCCATCAGGTCGTCGTAGCTGACCACCTCGGCGCGGATGAAGCCACGCGCGAGGTCCGAGTGAATCTCGCCGGCGGCATCGACGGCGGTGTCGCCGTGGTGGATGGTCCATGCCCGGCACTCGTCCTCGCCGGCGGTGAAGAAGCTGAGCAGGCCGAGCAGCTGGTAGGTCAGCCGGATCACGCGGCCGCGTCCTTGCTCGGCGATCCCCAGATCGTCCATGAACGCGCGCGCATCCTCGTCGGCGAGCTCGGCGAGCTCCGCCTCGATCTTGCTGCCCAGCACGGCCACGTCCGTGTCGGCGTGGCGGTAGCGCTCGCGCGCATCGCGTTCGAGCCGATCGGCCTCCGGCAACCGGCTCTCGTCGATGTTGAGGACCACCAGCACCGGCTTCTCGCTCAGGAACCGATATCCCCGCAGCCGCCGCCGATCGTCATCGTCCAGCTGCAGGTCGCGTAACGGATGCCCCTCGGCGAGATGCGGCTCGATTCGGCCGAGGAGCTCCTCCTCGAGGGCGTTCTGCTCGCGCTCGACGGTCGTCCCGTGCCGACCTGACGTGCGCAGCTTCTCGAGCCGCTTCTGAACGACCACGAGATCCGCCACCACGAACTCGAGCTCAAGCTCCTCGACGTCGCGATGCGGGTCGGCGGGCTGTGGCGCGGTGGGATCCTCGAACGCTCGCGCGACATGCAGCAGCGCGTCCGCGTTGCGGATCAGCGACAGGACGTCAGCCTGCACGGTGCCCTCGCGGGTCGCGCCCGCGGCGAGTGCGACGTCGACGTAGGTGACATCGGCCGGCGTCGTCTTCTTCGGGTTGAACAGCTCGCTGAGCCGCACGAGACGCTCGTCCGGAACCTTGACAACGCCGACGTTCGGCGCCGCTCGTCCGGCCGAATAGCCGCCGGTCTCGGCGTGCCCGCCGGTCAACGCGTTGAAGACGGTCGTCTTGCCGCTGCCCGGCAGGCCGACGATGGTGACCTGCATCGGGCTAGTAGCCGGCCTCCACGTCGACCAGGTTGGCGAGCGGCTCGCCGTCGACGAAGCGCCGCAGGTTGTCGACGAACAGCTCCAGGCTGCGAGCGGCGACGCGGTTGCTCGACCAGGAGGTGTGCGGCGTGATGATCAGGTTCGGCGTGCGATAAAGCGGCGATTCCGGCGGCAGCGGCTCCTCGGCGAAGACGTCGAGCACGGCGCCCCCGATCCAGCCCGACTCGAGTGCGCGGCGCAACGCCATCTCGTCGATGAGGCGTCCGCGCGCGACGTTGATCAGCCACGCGTGCTCGCGCATCTCCTGAAGCTGAGCGACGCCGATCAGCCCGGCGGTCTCCTCGGTGAGCGGCGCGGCGACCAGCACGATGTCGGCGGCGCGCAGCAGCTCGTCGAGATGATCGAAGCCGTAAAGCTCGACGTTGGCCGCCACCGCGCTCCGCTCGGGACGGCGGCGGGTGGCCACGATCCGCGTGCCGAACGGCTCGAGCAGCCGGGCGACCTCGGCGCCGATGCTGCCGAAGCCGACGATCCCCAGCGTCAGCTCGGCGAGCTCGCGGCCACGCAACGGCTGCCACGTCCGCTCGCGCTGCAGCTCGAGCAGCTGCGGCAGATGCCGGGCGGTGGCCAGCATCATCATCACCACGTACTCGGCGATCGGCGGGCTGAAGACGCCGCGCGCGTTGGTCACCGCGATGCCGCGGGCGCGGACCGTCGGCGTCAGCACGCGATCGATGCCGGCGGACACCGAATGGATCCACTCGACCTTCGGCGCGCGTGCGAGCAGGTGATCCAGCACCGGCGCCGGGATGCTGCCGCGCAGGAGCACGCGCGCCTCGGCGAGCTCCGGCTCTCGATCGTCGTGAACGCGGCCCTCGGCGGAGACCGTGACGACCCGGACGCCGTCGATCGACTCGATGCGCGCGATCGCTTCCGCGGACAGTGGCGTGTCGAACGCCGGGGTGGCAAGGACGATCGTGCCGCCGTCGCCGCTCAGTGCTGCGGCTCCTCGGCGGCGTCCAGGCGCGCGATCCAGCGGGCCGGATCGGCAATCTCGTCGAGCGACGGCAGCTGCTCGGGGCCGATCCACACCCGGTTGAGGAAGGCACGGTCGCGCCGGCGGATCACCTCGTCGACGAAGCGCTCGCCGGCGGCGTACTGCTCCATCTTCAGATCCAGGCCGGTCAGGCGCATGATCGCGCGCTCGATGGCACCGCGCCGCTCGTTGCGTCGCTCGAAGCGATCGTGCAGCTGCTCGAAGCCGGGCAGGATCCGCTTGCCGGCCGCGTTCATGACGTGGTTCGAGTAGCCCTCGAGGAGCGACATCAGCGCCTGCGTCCGGTGGAACGTGACGAGCTGCTGCGGCGTCATGATGCGCTCCAGCCAGTGACCGGACCCGCCGCTCAGCGCGCTGCGCAGCCGCGTGCCGAGACCGCCCGAATCGGCCGCCAGCTGCTCGACCGTCTCCGCGACGTTCGCCGCGAAATAGTCGCGCAGCCAGGGGTAGGCCTCGAACTCGAAAGCGTGGGTCGCCTCGTGAAGGGCGATGAACGTCCGGAAGTCGTCACGCGGCAGGCGCAGGTGCGCGGCGGTGGCCACGATGTTCTGCTCGACGAAGTTCAGCCGGCCGCGCGGCGTCGGCGACGCGGCCAGCAGGCTGACGTCGTACTGGCCGAGGACCTTGCGCGCCAGGAAGGCGAGCAGGAAGCCGAGCTGCTGGTTGCCGATGCTGCGATTCACGATCCGCGCCAGCGCGCGTCCGGCGGTGTCGTCGCCGCGCTGGGCGTCGTTGACGATCGCCTCCACCCGGCCGAACAGCTGCTGGAAGGTCGCCAGGTTGAGGTCCATCCACTCGACGCGGTCGACGACCGCCGGAACCTCGAGCGCATGCGGCAGCTCCGCACCGATCTCCTCGGCGACGAGCGGCTCGATGCGCAGCAGTGCTTCACGGTAGAACGCGTCCGCGGCCGCCCGTTCATCGGCCGGGATGGCGACCGCGTCTGCACCGAGCCGGCGGCGCGCGATGTCGCGGACCGCCTCCCAGTCGATGAGCCGTGTCCCGGCGCGCCGCATCAGCTCGCGCTGCGCAACAGTGGCACCCATCGCCAGGAGGCCCCCGACGACGACGCCCATCCCCAGGCGGCTCATGCTGCGTGACATGCGGTTGAGTCTAGCCGGGCTGGACCGATGCAGCCTCGACCGCTGCTCGCTCGACCAATGGCAGCTCCGCGCCGAAGAGACGCGCGGCGACGTTGGTGAAAGCTCCCACGTCCCCGGTCGTCGCCACACGATGCGACGGGACGCCGCCATCGGGCGCTCGCGAGCCGAGCGCGTCGAGCAGGTCCTCGACGGCGAGGGCGGTGGTGAAGGCCGAATCGACCACCGCGATCGCCTCGCCCGCGCGCCGCTCGATGACCGGACGCAGCAGCGGGTAGTGGGTGCAGCCCAGCAGCAGCGTGTCGATGAGAGGGTCGGCGGAGAGCAACGGGTCGAGGTACTCACGCACGGCGTCGTCCGCCGCCGGCCCGGCGAGCATGCCCGCCTCGACGAGCGGCACGAGGTCCGGTGCGGCCTGCTGCGAGATCCGCAGCCGCGCATCCGCCTCGCCGATCGCAGCGGGATAGGCGCCCGAGGCGACCGTGCCGGCGGTCGCGATGACGCCGACGTGCCCTGTCCGCGTCGCGGCCGCCGCAGCCACCGCGCCGGGTCGCACGACGCCCACGACGGGCACCGGCGCCTGCTCCCGAACCTGCGGCAGCGCCTGTGCGGTCGCCGTGTTGCAGGCGACCACCAGGAGCTTCACGTCTGCATCGAGCAGCCAGTCGACGCAGTCACGCGTGAAGGCGCGCACCTCGTCACCGGGGCGCGGTCCGTACGGGGCTCGCTGGTTGTCGCCGAGGTAGATCGTCGACTCGCCCGGCAGCCGTCGGCGCAGCTCGGAGAGGACGGTGAGGCCGCCAACACCGGAATCGAAGACCCCGATCGGCCGCTCGTCGCCGGTGCGCGCGATGCTCAACGACGCGCCAGGGCGGGAGTGCGCTCGCGCAGGTGGGCGGCCAGCGAATCGGCGATGCGTCGCACGCCGGTCGCGATCGGCGCATCCGGCGAGCTGGTCACGAAGGGAACGCCCTCGTTGTTCGAGGCGAGGACGAGGTGGCCGTCGGAGACGACCTCGAAGTCGATGGCATGACCGATCGCGGCCTCCACGTCGCCGCGGTCGAAGCCACCGGAGGCATCGGCCCGATTCAGGACCGTCGCGATCTTCGATGTCGGATAGCCGATCGCCGCGAACGTCTCGCCGGCCATCGCCAGGCCGCGAATCGCCATCGAGTCGTAGGTCAGCACCTCGAGGATGACATCGGCGGCGTCGAGGAAGACGAGGACGTCGTCCGACAGGGCCGCCCGGGTGTCGACGATCACGAACTCGTACAGCTGGCGAAGGATCGAGAGGGCCTTCTCGACGTCGCGGACGGTGACCATCTCGGCCATCTCGACCCGCGGCGGCGCGAGAAGGATGTCGATCCCCGACGGATCGCGCCAGGCGACATCCGCGAGGTCCTGCTCGCGGATTCGGTCGGTCGGGAGGTCCACGATCGAAGGCGCCACGGCCGGCACGCGCAGCAGTCCGCGCAGGTCGGAGAACTGCATCGAGCCGTCGACCAGGCAGACGCGATGTTCCGTGCCGAGGGCCACCGCCAGGTTGTAGGCCAGCGTCGTGCGTCCGACGCCACCCTTCGGCGAGAAGAGGCTGATGAGCATCGAGCCGCTGCGCGACGAGTCCATCGACCGGTCCTCGTGCGCCTTGCGGACAAGGGTGGTCAGGTCGAAGCCCGAGAACGGCATCTTGAGGACCGCGTCGATCCCCTTGTCGGGATCCTCGTTGATCGGATTCTGCGGAACGGTGAGCATGATCACGGCGATCTGCGGCTCGGCCGCGCGCAGGGCGGCAGCGACCTGCGTGCCGCTGACGCGGCCCTGCAGCAGCGCATCGACGATGACGACATGCGGCTTGAACTCGGATGCGGCGGTCACGGCCCGATCGCCGGCGGTCACGACCTCCAGCATCTTGATCTGCGACTGGGCCTGCAGCAGGGCGCGAATATGCGACGCGACCTGGGGCACATCCTCGACTACCAGCAGCCGGATCTGCTCGCCTGACAATCCCTCACCCTATGTCTGTCGGAGCGACCGGGTGTCTCCCGGCCACTCGCTCCCCCTGCGACGCTCGGCGCGCCACGAGGATGCGTCGTTCGCTATCTCGAGTCAGCGGTTCGAGATCATGCGATCCGTAGCTCAGCTCGACCGCCAGCCCCGCCCGCTGTACCAGTCGCTCGAGCTCCTCCGGTGATGGATACCACAGTCGATAGCTGGCCGGAAGCCGCGCTATCGTACCATCGGGCTGCGCCCGCTCCACCAGCGTGGAGAAGGCCACCGTCAGGCCCGATGCGCTCTCCTCGCGCATGAGCTGGCTGTACCGCACCAGCGCTCGTCCGCGCAGTTGTCGCCGCCAATCGACGCTCAGCGGCAGGTCCTCCGCCGGCATCTCGGCCGGTCCCAGGTCGTCGATCACCAGCCGTCCGGCACGCGTCAGGAGGCGCCGACACGTGGCGAGAAGGCCGGCGACCGCCTCCGCTCCGCCGAGATGCGGGATGACGCCGACGAGCACCACCAGCCCGAACCGATCGTCGCGTCGGAGCTGGCGCACGTCGCACTCGACGAGCTCCAGGCGGCCACCGGCGGCCGCCTGTGCCAGGAGAGGGTTCCGCCGGATGCGCTGCCGCGCGCGGCGCAGCAGCGCCGGGCTGCCGTCGACGCCGACCACCCGCTGGGCCCCCGCCAGCAACGGCTCGAACAGCCGTCCCGACCCGCAGCCGAGGTCGAGGACCGCGCCGCGCGTACGCCGGGCAAGCTGGCGGTAGAACGCGTGGTCCTCGGTGATCTGGTCATGCTCCAGGTCATAGATCTCGGCGAGCAGGTCCGGATCGCTCGGCTGCCCGGCAAAGATATCGGCGCTCACGGGGCGTCGAAGCGGCGAACCGCGAACCACTCGACGATCGCGGCGAGCAGCACGACGAAGATCGCCACCGGAATCGAGAAGGCCCCGCCGAGCCGCAGCGCGGCGAGCGAGGCGACGGCGGCGGCAACCAGCAGGCCGCGGCGGCCCGCGCGTCCCCACGCCCCGCGGTAGACGATCCGGCGGCGCAGCACGAACTCCGCGAGAAAGGCAAACGGAGCGATCAGCAGGCCGGCCGCCACGGCGCCAAGGGCGACGACGACCACCCGGTTCGACGAGGCGCCAGGGCATGCCTGGCCCGGAAGCGCCGCCGGACAGCTGACCGATGCGAACGCGACGAGGGCGGCGCCGCACAGGGCCGCGCCGATGACCAGCGCGACGACGATCAGCCGGTCGCTAGCGCTCACCGAGCGGCATCTGGGCAGATCTCGCGGAACGGACAGAAGCCGCAGCGCATCGGCTGCGGCGTGGCCGCGAAGCGCTGGGCTCGGATTCCCTCGGCCGCCATGGCGATCTTCTCCTGCGCCTTCTCGAGCCGCTTCTCGCCGGGATCGCTGCGACCGACGATGCCCGATTCCAGGAAGTGCAGCGACAGCTCGTCCGGCAGCCGGCCATGCTGCGCCTCGTACGCCAGAGCATAGATCGACAGCTGCAGCGACTCGCGGGCGCGTCGCGTGGCCGTCGCCGGGTCGCGCACGTCGCTGGACTTGTAGTCGGTGATCACCACCCGGCCGTCCGGCTCGACGTCGACGCGGTCGTAGCGCCCGCGCACCCGGTCGCGTCCCAGCTGGAAGCTGAACTCCGCCTCCACGGCGCTCGGGCGGGCGGGATCGGCCTGCTGCTCATGCCAGAACCTGTCGAGAGCGTCGCGGGCCGCATCGCGTCGTGCCTCCTCGTGCTCGCGCGTCAGGAATCCGGCCGACTCCCAGTTCGCGTCGAGCGCCCCATTGAGCTCCTCGAGGCTCATCGCCCGTCCCGCCATCTGGCGGCGGTGGAAGGCCTGCACGGCGGCGTGCAGCGCGCGCCCATAGACCATGGCGTGCGAGGGTGGCGTGGGGATCCGTATGACGTGCCCGAAGCGATAGCGCGCCGGGCAGTCGAGGTAATCGCTCACCTGGTAGAAGCTCAGCGACAGCGGGCGGTCGGCGAGCGACGGGCGACTCGGGACAGCGGGCTGCTGCGCGGGCAGCTGGTGCCGGGCCAGCTGCTCGGCGACGCTCGGTCGCACTGCCTCGATGGGTGCCGCCGGCGGCAGGTCGAGCGCCTCGAGGACGAACTGGCTCATGCGCCGTGCGCGACGGCCGCCGTAGTCCTGCGCCCAGCTCAGAACGAGCTCCTCGCGGGCACGCGTCATCCCGACATAGAACAGCCGTCGTTCCTCGGCCAGGTGCGACTCGGTCGTGGTCGCAGCGTCGGGGATCAGCTCATCGGGCATCTGCAGGCGGTCACCTCGACCACGGCTCGGGAACCTGTCCTCGACCAGACCGACCATGTAGACCAGCGGGAACTCGAGGCCCTTGGCCTTGTGGTAGGTCAACACCTGCACGGCGTCGCCGTCGTCCGGCCCCAGGTCGGCGGTCGAGGGATCGTCGCCGGTCTCGATCAGCGTGTCGAGCTGCGCGACGAGGAACGGCAGCCGGTCGTCGCGCAGCAGCCCGGCCTGGTGGCGGACGATCTCGAAGAACCGCGCCACGTTGGCCAGGCGTGCGTCGCTCGTTTCGCGCGCCTCCACGGAGAGGCGCGTCAGCCAGCCCGAGGCGCTGATGAAGTGGTACAGGACCTCGCCGCAGCTCCGCTGGGTGCTCATCGAGCGGTGCTGGTCGATGCTCGCCAGCAGTCGCAGCACGACCTCGAGCGCCCGACGGCCGAACGGCGAGTCCTCGGGATGGTCGGTCGCCTCGCGCAGCGCGGCCGCGAGGCTGATCCGCCGGCGGCTGGCGCGGTTGAGCGCGAGCGTCACATCGGCAGCGCCCAGGCCGAACAGCTCCGAGGTCGCAACGTCGTACAGGCTGATCGAGTCGTCCGGGTCATTGACTGCGCGCAGGAAGCTGATCAGCAGCCGCACCTCGGGCTGCTGGTAGAGGCCGGCGGTGCCGCTGAACCGCCACGGGACGCGCTGCATGTTCAGCGCGCGCAGGAACGGATCTGCATCCCGGTTGCCGCGCACCAGGATGGCGTGGTCGCCTGCGCGCCGGCCGCCGGCGATCGATGCCCCGATGCGCTCCGCAACGCCGTCGGCCTCGTCGGAGCCGGTCGCGTAGGTCAGCAGCTCGATCGGTCCATCACCCCGGACGCCACGGGGAAAGCTGGCGCGCGCCTTCAGCCGCTTGTCGATTCCCTCGCGGCGTTCCAGGCGGTCGGGGTCGTTGTGGCGGATGAGCCGGTGCGAGGCGTCGAGGATCGGCTGGCGGCTGCGGAAGTTGTCGACGAGCACGACGCTCGCGGCACGGGGATAGGTCGCCCGGAAGCCGAGGATGTTGCTGAGCGCAGCGCCACGGAATCGGTAGATGCTCTGATCGTCATCGCCGACGACGGTGAGGTTGCCATGGTCGGCCAGCAGCTTGACGAGCTCGAACTGCGCATGGTTCGTGTCCTGGAACTCGTCGACCAGGATGTAGCGGTAGCGCGCTCGCTCGGCCTCCAGGATCGACGGGTGGTCGCGCAGCAGGCGCAGCGCCATGCTCACCTGGTCGCCGAAGTCCAGGCGGTCGCCGGCGCGCATCAGCTGCTCGTAGCTCTCGTACAGCGACGCCAGCTCGGCCTGCAGCGCCGCCTCCTCGGCGAGCGCAGCGTCATCGGGCTGTTCGGCGGCGCGGACGGCGAGGCGATCGGCCGCGGCCCGATACATCGCCGGGGAGATGTCCTCGTCGCGAGCGCGGCTGATCAACGTCACCAGCGCGCCGAGGAAGCGCGTGGGGTCGCCGAGCGGGCGCAGCCGATCGAGCGGCAGCTCGAACAGGCGCTCGCGCAGGAAGATGATCTGCTCCGGACGCGACAGGACGGTCGACTGGTCCGAGAGGCCGGCCTCCAGGGCGTGGTCGCGGAGCAGGCGGTCGCCGAACGCATGGAACGTGCTGATCACGCTGTCGGTGTAGCCGTACGGCACGAGCTGATCGACGCGCTCGGTCATCTCCAGCGCGGCCCGATCGGTGAAGGTCAGCGCCAAGATCTCCGACGGCCGGGCGCGCTTCTCGGCGATGAGCCAGGCGATGCGTCGGGTGATCACCGTCGTCTTGCCCGTGCCCGCGCCGGCGACGATGAGCAGCGGGCCGTCGCCGTGGGTCACGGCGCGCCGCTGGCGTGGAGTCAGATCGGCGAGCAGCGGTGGCTGGATACGAAGGTGCGGACGGCCGCGGCGAACCGGGACCATCTCCTCGAAGATCGGGAGCTGGTCGGGTGACGGCACGACTGCTGGCACGTCCGGCATGGTAGCGGAGAGGGTAGTCACCGAGCCGTTATCAGGCGCTTACCCGACAGCTTGTCTGTCGCAACGACGATTCGTGGCGCACCAGGTGATCAGCGAGCGTGATCAGCGCACGCGGCGCGCCTCGACGGCTTCCAGCAACGCGACGGCGTAGCGCCGCGAGGTCCCGAGCGTGTCGCGCGCCTGCGCCACGCTCGTCGCGCCGGCCAGTCGTGCGAGCAGGCCATCGAGCACCGCCCGCGGATAGTCGATTCCCGGCGCGAGCTCGACCAGCTCCCCCGACTGGCGCAGGGCATCGAGGACGCCAGGTGGGACGCCGAGGCGGCGCGCCACGACAGTGGCGCGCGGCGGGCTGGCACCATGGCCGGCCAGCTCGTCGAGCAGCGCGTCGGCGCGCCGCCGCATCTCCGGACCGAGCCGCGGTCGGTGGCCGGAGAGCCGCACCCGCCGACCCTCGCTCGCCAGGTCACCGCGCGCAACGAGCTCGTCGATGACCTCGAGCAGCTCCGCGTCGGAGAGCTGTAGCGCCGGGGCACCCGGTCGGGCCGCTTCCTCGCGCAGCGTGCCGATCAGCGCGTCGACCCGGATGTCGGGGGCCATCGGCTCCCGGCGGTGCAGGCGACGCAACGCGGTCAGCAGGCGGCGCTCGGCCAGCTGGCGCTGCCCGGGAGGCATCGGTCTGGCCGGCTAGCCGGTGGTCGGGATCGGGCGGGTGCCCTCGACCGCGATCTTGATGGCCTGTGCCTCCTCGGTCGACAGCGCGTGCTTCGATTCGCCGTTCTCGACCGGCTTCGCGAAGAGCCGCGTGTTCGACCGACCGTGGAGGCTCGACAGGACGACGCCGTCGCGCCGGTCATCGAGCAGCGCGATCGCGAAGCTCTGATCGGAGCCCGTGTCATCGAACGGGTTGAAGCGGACCATGCCGATGTGCTGCAGGCTGCCCCGCGAGCGTTCCTCCAGGAAGGCGTGCAGCCGATCGAGGTCGTCGAGGCGGTGCGCCACTTCATCGACGCGACTCACGTGGGCACCGAGGACGTCACCAAGCGAGCCCCCGCCGGTGCCGCCGACGAGCGCGCGGTAGGCGCGCGTCGCCCGACCGAGGCGCGCGCTCTGGATCGCGACGAGGACGATCAGGATGAGCAGGAGCACCGCCATGACGGCGAAGGCAAGGCCGAGGTTGTCGGACAGGAGGCGGTTCAGCTCGGGCACGTCATGCTCCTGCGGGGGTGGCTGGTATCATACCGACCCCACCGGCGGCATCCGCCGGTGATTCCGTGCGAACACCGAACGTGGAAGACAGGCGAGGAATCGATGGCGCGACGAGGCGGCAAGGCGGCAAATCGCAAGGCGAAGCAGCGGAAGGCACAGCGACCCGCCAATCCGCCGCGCCCGGCACCGCCGGCTGGCGCGACCGCCACCGAGGAGTCGTTTGCCGCGGAGCCGATGCGCGCCGAAGCTCCCGCCGCCGTCGCCACGCCCGCCGCACGCGAAAGCGCTCCGCGCGAGAGCACCCGCAAGGTCACGCGCGATCCGCGCGCCATGGTCGCCGGGCCGTCACGCCTCAGCGAGCGGGCACAGCAGGAATACCACTACGTCCAGCGCGACCTGCGCAACATCGGCGTGCTCGTGGTGATCATGGCCGCCATCCTGGCGGTGGCCTACATCGTGTTCAACGTGATGGGGATCGCCCGCGCCGGCTGACGCGGAACTGCGCCGAGGTCAGCGCTTGCGACGAGCCTCCAGCCGTTGTCGTCGCAACCGTTGCAGGCGCTCGCCGATCTGGATCTCCAGCCCCTGGTCTGACGGCTCGTAGAACACGCGCCCGACCAGCGCATCGGGCAGGTACTGCTGCTCGACATCGGCGTTGTCGTAATCGTGCGGATACAGGTACCCCTTGCCGTAGCCGAACTCCTTGCTCAGGCGCCGATGCGCCGATGGCCGCAGGTGCAATGGCACCGGCAGCCTGCCCTTCTCCTCCACCTCCGCCAGCGCCGCGAAATACGCCGATCCGGCTCGGTTCGACTTCGGCGCGCTCGCCACGAAGGCGGCCGCCTGGGCCAGGGCGTACTGCGCCTCGGGCAGGCCGATCATCTCGACCGCCTGCATCGCCGCCACCGCGACCTGGAGCGCTCGGGGATCGGCGTTGCCGACGTCCTCCGACGCGGCGATGACGATCCGCCGGGCGACGAAGGTCGGGTCCTCCCCCGCCGCGATCATCGACGCGCACCAATACAGCGCCGCGTCCGGGTCATTGCCACGCATCGACTTGATGAAGGCCGATGCCGCCTCGTAATGCTGGTCCCCCACCCGGTCGTAGGCCAGCAGCCGCTGCTGGGCCGCCTCGGCGACGATCTCGGGCGTCGGGGCGTCGCTGACAGCGCCGGCCGCTTCGAGGATGTTCAACGCCTGCCGGGCATCGCCGCCCGCCAGGTCGACGAGCGCGGACCTGGCGGCAGCGGACAGCGTCACCCGTCCGTCGAGCCCACGCGAATCGGACAGCGCGCGATCGACGATCGCGCCGATCGCATCGGTCGACAACGGCTCCAGGCGGTAGACGCGCAGCCGCGACAGGAGCGGCGAGTTGATCTCGTAGTACGGGTTCTCGGTGGTCGCACCGATGAGCGTGATCGTGCCGTCCTCGACGTGCGGCAGCAGCGCGTCCTGCTGGCTCTTGTTGAACCGATGCAGCTCGTCGATGAACGCGACCGTCCGACCGCCGGCCTCGCGCAGCGCCTTCGCCTCGGCGACCAGCGCCCGGACGTCAGCCACGCCGCTCGTCACCGCCGAGAGCTGCCGCCAGGTGCCCCCGGCGCGATCGGCCAGCAGACGGGCGAGTGTTGTCTTGCCGCTTCCCGGCGGTCCCCACAGCACCATCGAGGGCAGATAGCCGGGACGGACGACGCGGCTCAACGCACCCTCCGGACCGATGAGCTGCTCCTGCCCCACGAACTCGTCGAGCGTGCGCGGCCGCATCCGCGCGGCGAGCGGCGCGTCCGGCGCGTGGCGCTCCTCGAAGAGGGGCTGCGTCGGCTCAGGCGTTCGACGACGCGGCATTCACCCCTCGCAGCTTGCCGACGATGCTGGCGCCGGTCACTTGGTCCATCCGCCGATTATGATGCCCGCCATGCACCAGAACCTCCGCGTGCCGGGCCCCACGCCGCTGCCCGACGACGTGCGCGAGGCGCAGGCCGCCCCGATGATCGACCACCGCGGCACCGAGTTCGGCCAGATGCTGCCCGAGATCGCCACCGGGATCGCCTCGCTGATCGGCACCAGCGGCGAGGTGCTGCTGCTCAGCGCGTCGGGCACCGGCGGGCTGGAGGCGGCGATCGTCAACACGCTCTCGCCAGGCGACCGCGTGCTGGCGGTCACGATCGGCTCGTTCGGCGACCGATTCGCCGCGATCGCAGCGGCGTATGGCGCTGCAGTCGACCGCCTCGAGGTCCCGTGGGGTGAGGCCGCCGACCCGGGCGTGCTGCGCGAGCGGCTGGCCGAAAGCGAGCCGTACGCCGCGGTGCTGCTGACTCACAACGAGACGTCGACCGGCGTGGTCAACCCGCTGCGCGAACTGGTGGGGGCGGTTCACGAGGCACCTGGCGACCCGCTCGCCCTGGTGGACGGCATCAGCGGCCTGGGCGCCATCCCGTTCGAGATGGACGCCTGGGGCGTCGACCTGGTGGTCAGCGGCAGCCAGAAGGCATGGATGGCGGCGCCGGGCATTGCCATCGTGGCGACCGCCGACCGCGCGCATCGCGCGGAGGAACGCGCGCGCATGCCGCGCTACTACTTCGACCTCGGCCAGGCGCGGAAGTGGGCCGAGAAGGGCCAGACTCCGTGGACCCCGGCGGTCAGCGTGCTGTACGGCCTGCGGGTCGGGGTGCGGCACCTGCTCGACGAGGGTCGCGAGACGACCTGGGAGCGCCACGCACGCCTGGCCGCGGTGGTGCAGGCCGGCCTCGAAGCGCTGGGCCTGCGCCTCGTCGCGCCCGAAGGCCGTCGCTCGTCAACGGTGACCGCGGCGTGGCTGCCGGACGGGATCGAATGGCCGGCGCTCACCGCCGAGCTCCGGCGCCGCGGCCTGGCGATCGCCGGCGGACAGGGCAAGCTCGCCGGCAAGATCCTGCGCATCGGGCACATGGGAGACGTCCATCTACCCGAGCTGCTCGACGCCGTCCGCGTGCTCGGTGAAACGCTTCCCGACTTCGGCGTCGCGGCCGATGCGGCAGCCGGCGTGGACGCCGCGCGGCGACGTGACGAGGAGCTCCGACCGGCCGCCAGCGCGGCGAGGTGACCGACGAGCGGCTGCTGCTGCTGGTCCGCCACGGGATCACCGCCTGGAACCGCGAGGGTCGTTTCCAGGGCCATCTCGATCCCCCGCTTTCGGATGAGGGACACCACGAGGCCCAGCTCCTGGCGCGCCGGCTGGCGGCGGCGCCCGAGCGGCCGCGCCGGCTCATCTCTTCCTCGCTCGGCCGCGCCAGGCAGACTGCCGAGATCGTCGCCGCGGCGCTTGACGACCTGGACGTCGAGTCCGATCCGCGGCTGATGGAGATCGGCCAGGGCGTCTGGGAGGGACGCACCCACGCGGAGCTCGAGGTCCAGGATCCGGTGCGCTACGCCGCCTGGCGGCGCCACAGCGACGAACAGCCGCCCGGCGCCGAGCCGCTCGACCACGCACTGGCCCGCGTTGCCGAGCTGCTCGACGAGGTCACCGACAGCACGATCTGGCCGATCTGCCTGGTGTCACACGGGGGCACGCTGCGCCTGCTAGCCCGCCACCTCCTGTCGCTCGGCGCGCCGCAGACCTGGACGCTCGACCTGGACAACGCATCGCTCTCGAAGTTGGCTTGGACCGATGCCGACGGCTGGCGCCTGCTTTCGTGGAACGACGCCCATCACCTGCTCGGCGGCGGACCAACGCACGTCGATGAGTCCGAGGGCCGGCCGCTCGCGCTCTGACCGGCAGCCGATCAACTGTCGCGCGCCGCGTGACGTGGATGCAGGAAGCGCCGGATGCGGCGCCGCGCGGCGAGCCACATCAGCGGTAGCCGCAGCCGCGTCCAGGCGCGCTCGATGCGCTCGATCATCGTCTCGCCCATCGACCGGCCGGAGTACGCCTGCCAGACCTTGGCGTCGGCAATCGTCTTGATCTCCGGCCGACGCTGCGGGATCTGGTCCTCGAGCCAGCCGGCGTACTCGTAGATCGTCTCCGACGCCTGCTGCCCCACGCCGGCACGACTGGCCGCGAGCGTGAGCCGATGCCACTGCCGGTCTCCCGGGGCCATGAAGCGCCAACGCCGGCGCGTGCGCAGGAGCTGCCAGCCGAGGACGCCGAGCCCGAGCAGCACGATCAGCAGAATCACCATCCCGTTGCCCTCGCGCTGGGCCGATGCCGGCGGTTCCTTGGTCCCCGGGTCGACGGCGCCGGGCGCAGCGTGGAACGAGGGCAGTGCCGAGATGACGCCCGGCTCCGACTCGATCAGGCCCTGGTTGCCGCCGCGCGACGGCCCCTCGGCGCCCGGATTCTCGTTGACCGTGCTGGGCGTGCCACGCTCGCGCAGCGGCGGGCTGATCGAATGCGTGGCCTCGAAGATCTGCCAGCCGTAGCCGGGGAAGTAGACCTCCGCCCAGGCATGCGCGTTCTTTTCGCGGTACTGGTAGATGCCCTGGGCGAGGCGTTGCCCCGGCGCGAAGCCGACCGCCACGCGCGACGGCAGCCCGACGCTGCGGGCCATCACCGCCATGGCCGAGGCGAAGTACTCGCAGTAGCCGCGCCGACCGTCCGGATCGAACAGGAACTGGTCGACCAGGTCGCGGTTAGGATCGGGCGCGTCGACGCTGGTCTCGTAGTGGAAATCGGGGCTGGTGCGCAGGTAGTCGGCCAGTGCATCGGCCATGTGGTAGGGATCCTTCTGGCCGGACACGATCTGCTGCGCCAGGGCACGCGTCCGTTCGGTGACGCCGTCGGTGCCGAGATAGAACTCCTTGATCGAGTCGGGATAGTCGGTGCCGGCTGCGGCGAGCTCGGCCTCCGTCGCATTCGAGATGGCGGCCGTCACCTGGTAGCCGTCGCCCTCGGCGATGGCATTCGTCGCCTCGAGCCCGCCGAGAAACGGCTCGCCGCCCGACTGGTAGACGTTCACCGGCACGAGCGCCGCGGTCGGGAAGCCCGGGGTGAAGATGTTGCGGCCGATCTGGCCCTGGACCTGGATGCTGATCGTCTCGATCTCAAAGGCTTCGCCGGCCGTCGGCCGCTCGGGCGTCGCACTGGGGAAGATGGGGTCCCCGGCGGCCACCGGCCGGCTGGTCCCCTGGGTGCGGTCCCAGCCGTGGCCGGTGTACTGGTCGTAGGTGATCGTCCGCAGGTAGTAGCCGTGCTGCGAACCGACGGTCATCACGTCGGCGTCGTTGCTGACCCAGGTGCCCGACACGCGGAACTTCGACCCGAACGTCGTGCCGCTGAAGCGCGACTCCGGATTCGTCAGGTTGCCGAACACGCCGTCCAGGTTGTCCTGCAGTCCGGACCACACGCCGTCGAGGCTGCGCCAGGCGCCGGTCAATGGCGCCGCCACCGCCACTGCGGTGAGCAGCCAGGCGAGGGCGATGCTGCCGGCGATGAACGCGATCCCGCTGCGCATGATCGACAGCGGTACCTCGGTGTTCTCGTTGACCCGGCGCAGCTGCCAGCCCTCCTCGCGGTGGAGCAGGGCCCCGCGCAGCCAGAGCAGCAGGGCCGCGAGGACGAACAGGACGAGGTAGCCGAGCAGCGGGGTGAACGTCCCGCTCATGTTCACGATCATGGCCGCGCCGACCACCAGGATCGCATCGAGCACGCGATGATGCCGATACAGGGTGTAGGCGGCGATGAAGCCGACCGACCACATCAGCACGGCCAGCCCGACGGCATACGGCGACAGCTGGGTGGGATACGCGTTGTTCAGCAGGCTGCGCACGAACCCGATGCTGTCGCCATTGAGTGCCATGAGCCGGCCGAGCTGGTCGAGCTTGGTGAAGTACTCCCCGCCCACGGTCCACAGCACGATCGCCGCACCGACCACCGCGCCGATCGGCAGCGTGATCACCACGCTGAGCGGCAGCAGCGCGAGCAGGGCGCCGAGGAACGCAGCGTAGAACGCGACCGGCATGAGGAACTCGAGCTGCTCGAGCCAACCGGCGGCCTGGACCGACCAGGTCAGCGCCAGCAGCATGACCAGCAGGAGCGCGAGGCTGAGCCAGCCCTCGCGCGGACGGAGGACGCGTCGCAGCCATTCAGGCACGGGCGCGCCCCCTTCCGCCGAGTGCTTCGGTCAGGTCATCCCCGGACCGCACCAGGTGATGCTCGATGTCGTATTCCGCCAGCGCGTGGCGCACCGCAGCAAGCTCGGCGCGGCTCTGCTCGTCGTCGTCACGGTTGACGAAGGAGGCGCGGTCGAGCAGCACGACCACAACGCCGACGCCACGCCGCCGCAGGCCGGCCAGCGCACGGACCCAGTCACGCTCGGTTGAGCCGGTCACAATGCACAGGGTCATCCCCCGCCGCAGCTGCGGCAGCACCCCCAGGATCACCTCGGCCAGCGGCTGCGAACCATCGGGCTGCACGTTTGCCAGCAGGTGCAGGATCTTCTGCTCGACGCGCGTGCCGCGGTCGGGCTGGAGGAGGTGCAGCCGGCGGGCGGAGGCGGTCAGGCCCACGGCCCGGTTGTCGCCCAGCGTCTGGAGCGCGATCGAGGCCGCCGCGGTCACCGCGGTCTCGACCGAGGCCTCGTCACCGATGCCGGCGTGGCTCGCCCGATCCAGGTCGAGCACCACCCACAGGTCGGCTGCCTGCTCGAGGTCGAACTCCTTCACCTGCAGCTCGCTATGCCGCACGCTCGACAGCCAGTGGATGCGGTTGATCGCGTCGCCCTGCACGTACGGCCGGATGCCGCTGACCAGTGCCGACGCGGTCTCGAAGCGGCGTCTCGCGGGCCGGCTGCCGTCGACCGGCGACGGCGGCAGGCGCCAGTGCGGCAGCGCCACGGTCTTGGGGAAGACGACCACACCGGTCGGCTGGCCGACGACCATCTCCGAAGTGAACAGGCCGAACGGGTCGCCGGTGCGCACCCGCAGCGGTCCGAGGCGGTAGCTGCCGCGACGCAGCAGCGTCACCTTGGCCAGCCACTGGCGGCTCGAACGGCCGCGGACGCCGATCACCCGGCCGGGCAGCGTCGCGGGCAGCGTCGACTCGTTCCACAGCTCGATCCATGGCTTGGCCCAGCCACTCCCATTGTCGATCCGATACGCCGCCTGCAGCACCTCGCCAACGTGCGCTCGCGGGTTCAGCACGTGGTAACCGGCCCGCACGCCGCGCAGGCCGCTGCGCGCGAACAGCCAGGAGCCGAGGACCAGCGCCGCGAGCAGGTAGGTCAGGAAGAAGAGGAAGCTCAGCCCGGTGCTGAACGCGGCAACGACCAGCGCCGTGCCGATGAAGATGAAGCGCAGCTGGCGCACGAGGCCGCCCATGCTCGAGGATGCTCCGCTAGCTGGCTGCGCCCACGTCGATCGCCTGGCCGATCGGCACCTGCGCCAGGATCTCCCGCACGATGGCGTCGGGATCGATCTCGCGCAGCGAGGCCTGGCTCTTGACGATGAGCCGGTGGGCCAGGACCGCCACGCCCAGCGCCTTCACGTCATCGGGGATCACGTAGTCCCGTCCGTCGAGGGCGGCATACGCCTGCGCCGCGTGGTACAGGTTGATCGAGCCGCGCGGCGACGCGCCGAGGTACACGTCGGGATGCTCGCGGGTCGCCGTCGACAGCCGGACGATGTACTCGGCCACGGACTGATCGACGTACACCTCCTTGACCGCCGACTGCATCTGGCGCAGCTCGTCGACGCCGAGGACCTGGCTGATCTCCTCGAGCGGATGGACGCGCTTCTGCTCGTCCAGGATGACGAGCTCCTCCATCGCCTTCGGATAGCCGAGCCGCAGGCGCAGCATGAATCGGTCGAGCTGGGCCTCGGGCAGGGCGAAGGTGCCCTCGTATTCGATCGGGTTCTGGGTGGCGATCACCAGGAACGGCGACGGCATCTGGTAGGTCACGCCATCGATCGTCGCCTGGCGCTCCTCCATGCACTCGAGGAGGGCGCTCTGCGTCTTCGGCGTCGCGCGGTTGATCTCGTCGGCGAGCACCACCTGGGCCATGATCGGGCCCGGGCGAAACTCGAACTCCTGCGTCTTCTGGTTGAAGATCGAGAGGCCGGTGACATCGGACGGCAACAGGTCCGGCGTGAACTGGATGCGCCGGAAGCTGCAGCCGATGCTCTTGGCCAGCGCCTTGGCGAGCATCGTCTTGCCGACGCCCGGGACGTCTTCGATGAGGATGTGGCCTTCGCAGAGGAGCGAAACCAGCGCCATCCGCACCTCGACGTGCTTCCCGACGATGACCCGCTCGACGTTCGCGGCGACGCGCTCGGCCGGCTCCTGGACGTTCTTCACCATGCATGGTCCTTCGTGCTGGGGCGGTCGAGGGGCGCGGTCCCCTCGTGCGAAACAATACCCCAGCACGTTACGCAGCGGTTCATTCGCCTTCGAGCCGGAGCCACTCGGCCATCACCCGTCCGCCGATCGGCGCGGCCAGTCCGGCCCCGCTGCCGCCGCCCTCGACGAGCACCGCGACCGCGATCCGCGGAGTCTCGTTCTCGCCACCCGGCGCGAAGCCGATGAACCAGGAGTGGGGTGCCTGCCCCTCGCCGCGCTGGGCGGTGCCGGTCTTGCCGGCGGTGTGCACGCCCCCGACGCCGTAGCGGCTGACGTCGCCGGCCCCAGCGTACAGCCGCCCGAGCTTGCCCTCGACCGCATCGACCATCGCGGCGCGCACCTCCCGGGCGGTCTGCGACGAGACCACCCGCGTCTCGCCAGGCGAGCCGTAGCGCTCCAGGACCGTCTTGCTCGGCCCGTTCGCGGGCTTGGCGGCGTGACCGCGCGCGTCGCGCACGACGTACGGGTGCGGCATCGTGCCGTCATTGGCGATCGCGGCGGCGATGAGCGCCATCTGGACCGGCGTGGCGACGACCTGCGCCTGGCCGAACGCCGCAGAGGCGAGCTCGACGCGGTCGCTGAACGGCGAGCAGTCGCCGTCCTGCGGGCGGGTCACGTACGACGGGTCGACGCCGAGTGCGTGCGATCCCGAGCCGATGTGCGCCGGCTCGCAGAACCCGAAACGCTTCGCGTACTGCAGGAAGTCGTCGGCGCCGAGCTCCAGGCCGACGTGCGCGAAGAAGATGTTGCTGGATACCTGGAGCGCCTCGGACAGCGGCCACAGCGCCGGCTTCACCGGCGACAGGTCGTGCTCGGTGATCCGGAAACCGTCGACCACGAAGCCATCGGTCTCCTGTTTCGGCTGATCCTCGAACGTCGTTCCTGGCGTGATCACGCCGGCGTCCAGTGCCGCGGCGGCGGTGAAGACCTTCATCGTCGATCCGGGCGGGTACTGGCCCTGCCGCGCGCGATCGACGAGCGGGTTGTTCTTGCGCGAGGTGATCTCGTCCATCGCGCCCGCGGCGCTGCCCGGATCACCGGAGAACGGCGTCGCGTCGAAGGTCGGGGTCGAGGTCATGGCCAGGATCGCTCCGGTCCGCGGATCGAGCGCCACCACCGCCCCCACGCGGTCGCCGAGCTGCCTGGCCGCGAAGTCCTGTAGCCGCTGGTCGATCGTCAGGGTGATGTCCTTCGGCTGCGGCTTGCGGGCCAGGATGTCGTTGACCAGGTCGCGCAGCGGGTTCGGGTCGGCGCGTCCGGAGAGGATGTCGTCCCAGGCGCGCTCGAGGGCGGTCGTGCCGAAGCGCAGGCTGGCGTAGCCGATGACGTGGCTGAAGGCGGGGTCCGCATACGCCCGCCGCGCCAGCCCATCGGTCACCGTGGTCGAGGCCAGCACCTTGCCCTGGGCGTCGAAGATCGTGCCGCGCAGTGCGGTGCGCCGCGCCTGGACCACCTGCGGGTTGTCGGGGCGGGAGGCGAGCGCCTGCGCGTCGACGACCTGCCAGTACGACAGGCCGACACTCACGATCGCGAAGCTGAGCAGCAGGTAGACGCCCAGCCGGCGAATGTTGATCGCGATCACGCGCCCGCCCCGGAGCTCAGCGCGGAGCGGTGGCTGATCGACAGCAGCAGCCCGATCACCAGGAAGCTGGCGAGCAGGCTCGATCCGCCGTAGCTGACGAACGGGAACGTCACGCCGGTGAGCGGGATGAGTTTGGCGTTGCCGGCGACGATGATCAGCGTCTGGAGGCCCAGGCTGATCGTCAGCCCGACGGCCAGCATGGCGCTGAAGTCGTCATGCGCGAGCATCGCGATGCGCAGGCCCCGGAAGACGAGGAGCAGCGCCAGGCTGAGCAGCGCGAACGCGCCGACGAGGCCCAGCTCCTCTGCGGCGGCGGCAAAGATGAAGTCGGTCTGGATCGCCGGGAAGTTCCCGCCGACCCCCGGCAGCAGCCCCTGGCCGAGCCCCTCGCCGAACAGGCCGCCACGGCCGAAGGCGTAGATGGCGTGCACGGTCTGGTAGCCGGCGCCCGACGGATCGGCGAACGGGTTGAGCCAGACGTCGACCCGCAGCCGGACATGGTTGAACAGCTCGTACGCGACGAACGAACCGGCGACGAACAGCAGCAGGCCGATGAGCACGTAGCTGCGCCGGCCGGTTGCGACGAACAGCATCGTCAGGAAGATGCCGAAGTACAGCAGCGCGGTGCCGAGGTCCTTGCTGACGACCACGATGAGCATGACGATCACGAAGATGGCCAGCATCGGCAGCAGGTAGGGCAGCGGCGGCACGGAGACCGGACCGATGCGCAGGCTTGCACCGCTGAGCAGCGCCCGGTTCTCGGCCAGGTAGCCGGCGATGAAGATGACGAGCACGATCTTGATGAACTCGCCAGGTTGGAACTGGACCGGACCGATGTTCAGCCACAGGCGCGCCCCGTACAGCTCGGTGCCGAACAGGAACGTGATCGCCAGCAGTGCTGCCCCGCCGGCCGCCCAGGTGTACTTGTAGTGACGCAGGATCCCGTCGTCGCGCAGACCGATGGCCACGACGAGCATCGCCACCACGCTGATCCCGAACCAGAGCAGCTGGGTCTGGGCCATGCCAAGCGACAGCCCGAGGGCGCTCGTGCCGGCCAGGTCCTGCGGCAGGCGATTGAGCATGATCAGGCCGATGCCGCCGATCGTGCCGACCAGCGGCAGCAGCAGCTGGTCGCCGCGATGCCCGGACAGGGTCAGCACGACGTGCGCGCCGAGCATGATCGCGACGTACCCGATCGCCAGGCCGAGCGGACCGGGGTCGAGCTTCTCGACCTCGGCGATGTGGGTCAGCACGAATCCGAGCGGGACGAGCACGAGCAGCGGCAGGAGCATCCGCAGCTCGAGCGAGCGCCAGGTCAGCCGCATCGGTGTCCGGCTCAACGCTCGAGGCGCATCCGCACGCGCCCGATCATCAGCTCGTCACCGTATGACAGCGCAACCGCACGCTCGATGCGGTGGCCGTTCACGTACGTCCCGTTGGTGCTGCCCTGGTCCTCGATGAACCACGACCGGCCGCGGAACGTGAGCATGGCGTGCTGCGCGCTGGCGAAGTCGTCCTCGACGTAGATGGTGTTGTTCACGTTTCGGCCGATCGAGTTGATCGGCCCGAGCGCGATCGCGCGACCCGCCGGCGGCTCGTCGTCCGGCGATTCGAGCACCGCCAGCCGGCCGATCCCGGTCCGCGAGGCGCGCTGGGTCTGCTCGGCGCTGCGCAGGTCACGCAGCAGCGAACGGGCAAAGCCGAAGAGGATGAGGTAGAGCAGCGCCAGGAAGCCCAGCTGCAGGACGAGCAGCAGGATCCGGAGGACCTCTCCGGTCACCCGCGCACCTGGAACTCGATCTCCGTGTCGCCGATCTGGATGCGATCGCCCGGCCCCAGCGCGACCTGGCTCACCGGCTGGCCGTTGACGAACGACCCGTTGCGGCTGCCGAGGTCGGCGAAGCTGTACGCGCCGTGCTGCAGCTTCAGCTGGCAGTGGTGCCGGCTGACGAGCGGGTCGTCGACGATCACGTCGTTGTCGCTGGCCCGCCCGATGGAGATCAGCGCGCCGCCGAGATCGAACTGCACCGGCGCCCCGCGCTCGGGGCGCACCAGCAGGTAGGCGCGCAGTGCGGACTCCGGCGTCGCGGATGCGGGCGGCGTGAAGACCATCGTGTCGGAACCGGCCGGCATCGGTCGGTCGTCACGCAGCCGTTCCCCTTCCTCGTCCGCCACGTTCGCCGCGATGCGCACGTCGCCGCGTCGCGTCGACGGGTCGGAGGTGATGGTGACGCGCGGGCGTGCGACCAGCGAGTAGCGCTCGCGACGCGCACGAGCGAGCAGCTCGTGACCGAGATCGTCCTCGAGTGAGGTGCGATACGAGGCGAAGCTCGCGAAGTCGGCAGGGTTCAGGTGGACGTCGTAGCGATTCGGGACGACGACGCCGTTGTCGCGAAACGACTTGTTGGTGTCCATGGCACGCTCGAGCCGCTTTCCGAGGGTGACCGGCTGCAGCCGCGCACCGAGGCGTCCGGCAGGAGCCTCGAAGAGCCGTTCGAGGAAGGCCTCGACCCTCGAGAGGATGCCCACGCGGCCGATCCTAGCATGGCGGCCTGCCCGCTCCCGAAAGCGTCGCCGAGCCGGTGCCGGGACCAAAGTACGAACGGCGCGGAGCGCGGTACCAATGCGCCGATAGGGCCGCCGCGGGGTGCATCGGTATACTTGGCGACCCTGAATGTCGCCTGAGGGGAGTACTCCAGTTACCTCGATGCCCGAAGCGCTGACCGAATCGTTCTGCGAACGCTGCGGAACCCGATACGAGTTCAAGGCGCCGACGAAGCTCAACCCGTTGCGCAAGACGCGCGGACTGGTGTCCGGGCTGCGCAACTACATCATGAGCCAGGACGCGCTCTCCGACGCGATGGGCGACGCGATGCGCTCGGAGGAGGACGCCCTCGCGGCGCGTCAGCTCGAGGCGTTCCACTCCTCGTTCAACTTCTGCATCGACTGCCGGCAGTACACCTGCCTGAGCTGCTGGAACGACGCGGTCGGGCGATGCCGCACCTGTGCGCCGATCGCCGGCACCGACGACCTGATCGAGCGCATGGAGGCGTCGTTCCAGGCGACGCATCCGGAGCTCGCCTCGTCGGCGGCGGTGCTCGAGGCGCCCGGTGTTTCCGAGGTCGACGCCTGGCCGAGCACCGATCTCGTCTCCGCCGGCAACGGTCACGCCGACGTCGAATGGCCGGTCGAGGAGCTCGTCGGCTACGAGGCCACGCCGGAGCCCGAACCGGAGCCGCTCGCCGCGGCGGAGCCCGAGCCTGAGCCCGAGCCGCTCGCCGCGGCGGAGCCCGAGCCGGTGGTCACCGACGAACCCGAGCCCGATGCGGTCCCGGTCGTTGCCTTCGAGCTGGACGAGCCGCCTGTGGCCAAGGAACCGGAGCCGACCGCCGCCTGGGTCGAGCCCGAGCCAGTGCCGGCGGTCGAGTGGGTCGAGCCCGAGCCGGAGCCCGAGCCGGCGCCCCGCCTCGTGGTCCTCACCTGGCAGGACGACCAGGAGTTCGAGCTGCTGCCCGAGCCGGAGCCCGAGCCGGTCGTGGCCTACGATCCGGAGCCCGAACCGGAGCCCGAGCCCGAGCCGGTCGTCGCCTACGAGCCGGAACCGGAGCCGGTCGTGGCCTACGAGCCGGAGCCCGAACCGGAGCAAGTGGTCGCATATGAGCCCGAGCCGGAGCCGGTCGAGGCCTACGAGCTGGAGCCGGTCGTCGCAAATGAGGCGGAGCCTGAGCCCGAGCCGGTCGAGGCATACGAGCCCGAGTTCGAGCCGGAGCCTGAGCCCGAGCCGGTCGTCGCCTACGAGCCGGAACCGGAGCCGGTGGTCGCATATGAGCCCGAGCCGGAACCGGAGCCGGTGATCGCATATGAGCCCGAGCCGGAACCGGAGCCCGAGCCGGAGCCCGTGGTCGAAACGCCTCCTGCTCCGCGACCGATCACCTCGATCAGCGACACGATCCTGCGCAGCCCGGAGCCTCGGCCGATCGACGAGGATCTCGTCGCCGCGCGGTCCGATGATCCGGAGCTCGCCGCACGTCGTGCGCAGCTCGACCTGCTCGGCCTCGGTGATCCGGGTCAGGGGCCTGTCGCGCCGGAGCGGCCGACCGTCCTCCCGTACCGCTCGAGCGGCGCGGCTGGCCGGCCCACCACGCCGCGGCTGACCGAGGTCGGCTCGTTCTGGGACGCATCGGCTCGCGAGGTCGCCGGCGGCCTGAGCCAGGTCGCGGTGCAGAGCTGCACGAGCTGCGGCCTGTCGCTGTCGGCCAGCGCTCGATTCTGCCGCCGCTGCGGCACGCGCCAGGCGCAGCCCGCCTAGCTCGCCTTTACCTCGCCTCCGGACGAGGCCCGCGTCGACTTCGGTTTGGCAGCCTTCTCGGGGCTGCCCCCGGTCGACCCCGGCGCATCGGTCGAGCCCTTGTCAGGGCTGGTCGTGGTCGTCTCGGTCGGGGCGCTGCCGTCCTTGTGCGCAGGCGCGGAGGTGGAAGCAGACGATCGGCGTGAATCGGTCTTGTAGAAGCCCGATCCCTTGAAGATGATCCCGGCGGGATAGAGCACCCGGCGCAGCGGACCGCCACACACCTCACAGGTGGTGGGGCCGTCCTCGCTCATCGGGTGGATGACTTCAATGGTGTGGCCGCACGAGCGGCACTGGTAATCGTAGGTCGGCATTGGCCTCGGGACGTGAGAAGACCGGACCGGCAGAGCCAGGTCCGGTCTCGCATCATGCCAGCCGTGCGGTGGCCGCGCAACGCGGCTCCCGCATCAGGCGTTCGAGGCGCGGGAGGCGAAGGGCAGTCGCCAGCGACGTGCCGGTGCCTGGGCAGGAACGGCCGCCTGCTGCGTGACCAGGCGGGCGACGTTGTGCAGATCCGTGCTGATCTTCTCGCGCGGGAACTTGGTGATGATCGGCGTGCCCTCGTTCGCGGCGACGACGGCCTTTGGCCCGTTCGACACGATCGTGGCCGAGATCGGCAGGCCCAGCGACTGCGCCATGTCCGGCAGCGAGACCCCGTGGTTCGCGCGGTTGACGATGACCCGCACGATGTCGCGCAGGCCGACCTGTCGGGCGAGGTCGAGGAACTGCGACGAGTTGCGAATCGGTCCGACCTCGGGCGTCACGACCAGGAAGATCTCGTTGGCGACGGTGAGCATCGCCATCGTCCGATCGTCGTAGCCGGGGTGGTTGTCGACCACCACGTACGCATGGCGTGAGCGCGCCCACTTCAGCGCGGCGATGAGCAGGTCGACCGTGATCCGCTCCGAATCGCCAGGGTCGTTGCCCCAGGTCAGCACGCGCAGGCCGCTCTCGCGGTGCGTCGCGGTCGCGTGCTCGAAGGCAGCATCGGTCCATTCGGAGGGATCGCTGTCCGCGAGGTCGACGAGGCCCATCGTGCTCGGCACCTGCAGCACCGAGGTGACGTTGCCCACGCCGACGTCGGCGTCGAGGAGCAGGACCCGCTCGCGCGTCTGCTCGCGCAGTGCGACCGCCACGTTGACCGCGACCGTCGTCTTGCCGACGCCGCCCTTCGGCGCGAAGACGCTGATGGCGCGACCCTCGCCGATCGTCTGGCTGTCATCACCGGTGGCGGCCGTCGTCTCGCTGAGCTGCCGGCCGGAGCGGATCAGCAGCGCCTGGAGACGGTAGACCAGTGCGTCCGCCGGCAGCGGCTTGAGCGCCAGCTCATCGTTGGCGAACGACGGCTGGTCCATGAAGTCGGGCGCATCCTCGCCGAACAGCAGGAGCGTCGGCGGCGAGCCTGTGGCATGCACTGCGGCATGAATCTGCTGGATCAGGCTCGCGTCGAGGTCGCAGTCGAGGACGACCACGTCGAACACGGTGCCGTCGGTGAGGCGATCGTCGAGGTCCTCATGGACAACCTCGAAGCCGGCACGCTCGAGCGCACCCGCATAGTGCGAGGCATCTTCCTCAAGGGCCAGGAGGACAGTGGGTCGCTCCATGCAAATCCTTCCGGTGGAGTACGGTGACTGACCGCACCAGTGTCGGATCGACCCAACCAGACGACAATGGGACCCGGGGCCATGGCGCTCCGCCGAAGGTACTAGCCGGCTACGCTCCGCGGAGCATGCGCATGCCGCACTTCGGACAGTAGAACGCCGCCGCGTTGCCGGCCTCGAAGCCGCAGTGCGCGCAGGTCAGGCCCGAACGGGCGCCAACCGTCGGCAGTCGCGCCTGGTCGGCGGCTCCGAGGCTGTAGCCTGAAGCGACGACCTGCTGATACAGGTTGGAGAGCAGCTTCTGACCGATGCGCTCGGTGTCTCCACGCAGTCCCTTGCCGCCCCAACCGACGACGGCTCGCACGATCAGCTCCCCGGAGATCTCGTCCCAATGGCTGGCGAGTCCGCCGACGATGGCGTTGTAGCTCGGATAGCCGCTCGTATCGGTGTCGCCGTACAGCAGGCCACACACGAAGCTGTCGACGGTCATGTCGAGGGCATCGGTCGACTCGAGGACGTACAGGGCGTGGCGTCCGATCGGACCGACGTCGCGGCGCGCCAGGACCCACTGCTGCATCTCGTTGAAGCGCTCCAGGGCCGGCGCGGCATCGGCGTACTCGAGCGGAAGCGGCTCGATCACCTCGGGCGGCGTCTCGCTCAGCGGCTCGACGATGCCGGGCAGCATCGCCATGACCGCCTGGTCCGCCTGCATGCGCAAGCCATCGCTGCTGCGCGCCATGAAGTTCAGCTTCAGGGCGTACTGCTGCGCCGACACGTCCTCTCCGACGGGCGTGGCCAGCGGTGGCGGCGCCTCTTCCTTCCTCTTCTTCCTCAGAAACGACATGCGTCAGCTCCGTCCTGGACCGATGGGCCGGCCGATTCTAGCAGGCACGCCCGGCAGGACCGCCATAGCACGATTCGCGGTCATCGCAGCTGCTCGAGCTGCGACTCGAGCTCGGCCAGACGAGCCCTCTCCTTGTCGACGACCGCCTCGGGCGCGCGCGCGACGAACGACGGGTTGGCGAGCAGGCCGCGCAGCCGACCGATGCCCGCCTCGAGCTCGGCAACCTGCCGCTCGCGCCGGTCTGCAGCGGCACGCTCTTCCGCGGCGTCGCTGCCCAGCCAGGCAGCGCCGAGCGGTGTCGCGGCGACGAACGCCGGTCGTTCCTCGGCTGCGGCGAACCTGACCGGCCGCACGCGGGCCAGTGGCGTGATGTAGCCGACCGCACGCTGCGCAAGCGCCTGTTCCGCCGCACTCGGCGGGGCGAGCTGCAGCGGCAGCCAGGCGCCCGCGGCCGTGCCGGTCTCGGTGCGCAGGTTGCGGACCTCGCGGATGGTGGCGATGACCTGCTCCATCTCCGCCTCGGCCGTCGCATTGCGCGTCGCGGGCGGCGGCCAGCTGCTGCTCATCAACAGCTCGTGCCCGCCGGTTGTCGCCGGGGCGGCCGCGCGCAGCGCCGCCCAGATCTCCTCGGTCACGAATGGCATGAGCGGGTGGAGCAGCCGCAGCAGGTTCCCAAGCGTGCCGGCCAGCGTCTGCCAGACCCGGGCGCGATCACCGGGCGACGCATCCTCGCGGCGGAGCTCGATCTTGGCCATCTCGACGAACCAGTCGGCGTAGTCGCTCCACGCCAGGTCATGGACCGTCGCCGCATACCCGGCCAGGTCCAGCCCGTCGAGCTGCTGCGTTGCACGCTGCGCAGCGGCGGCGACACGCGAACGGATCCAGTGCTCGGCCAGCGTCGGCTCACCGCTCGGAGCGGTTCCCGCCGCCGGCTGCGCGCCGAGGACGAAGCGGCCCAGGTTCCACAGCTTGTTGGTGAAGTTGCGGCCACCGTCGATCTTCGCGCCCGTGAGCCGCTGGTCGTGGCCCGGCGAGGTGCCGGCCACCAGGGCGAAGCGCAGCGCATCGGCGCCGACCTGGTCGATCATCTGCAGCGGGTCGACCACGTTGCCCTTCGTCTTGCTCATCTTCACGCCGCCCTCCGCTCGGACCAGGCCGTGGAGATAGACGGTCGAGAACGGCTCGACGCCGGTGCAGAACAGGCCGAGCATCATCATCCGCGCGACCCAGAAGAAGAGGATGTCGTAGCCGGTCTCCATCAGCGTCGTCGGGTAGAAGCGCTCGAAGTCCGCCGTGCGCTCCGGCCAGCCGAGCGTCGACCACGGCCAGAGGCCGGAGCTGAACCAGGTGTCGAAGATGTCGGTCTCCTGCCGCAGCTCGGACGCCGGCCGGCCGCATTCTGCGCAGGCATCCGGCCCGGCCTCGGCATCGGTCACCGTGACGTGGCCGTCCGGGCAGAACCAGGCGGGGATGCGGTGGCCCCACCACAGCTGGCGACCGACCGCCCAGTCGTGGATGTTCTCCATCCAGTGGCCGTACACCTTCTCGAGATGTGGCGGCACGATCGCCGTCCTACCCTCGCGGACCGATGCCAGCGCGCGATCGGCGAGCGGCTTCACATGGATGAACCACTGGATGCTGAGCCGCGGCTCGACCACCGTCCCGCAGCGCTCGCAGTGGCCGACCACCATCTGGTGTGCCGTCTCGGCCTCCAG
>DASSTC010000055.1:0-4570 GCA_035708065.1 Candidatus Limnocylindria bacterium
GCGCGACGATCGCCTGGCCGCCGATCGCCTCGCCGAGGACCAGCGGCGCGAGGAGCACCGCCCAGATCGGGTACGTGCCGGTGACGAACGAGGTCAGCGAAGCGCCGGTCAGCTCCACGGCGACGTTCAGCGCGATGATCAGCAGCGCCCCACCGAGCACGCCGAGCATCGCCAGCCTGGTGGCCGAGCGACGCTCCGGGAGCCGTTCCCGCCGCCGGCGCGCGACGATCGCCAGGGCGATGGCCGCCAGGCCGGCGCGCCACGCGGCGGCGCCCATGGGCGGCAGATCGGCGAGCAGGAAACCGGTCACGGGATACGCGCTGCCCCACAGCAGCGCGGTGATGACCATGGCAAGCGACGCCGGCACAGCGGCCATGCTACGGCCGCCCGCTTGAAACGGGGTGTGAAAATGGCGCGTGCCCACGCGATCGGCCCTTGCCCCGCCCGCGCGCAGCCGGCGCACCACCCTGGCGGTGGTGCTCCTCGGCGTGGTCGCCACGCTGACGCTGTACACCGTCCTGGTCGTCGCCGATCCGAATGTCGGCGCGGCGCTGGTCGACGCCCGACTCGACCTGGTGATCGCGACGCTCGCCACGCTCATCGCGCTTGCGGTGGCGCTGCTCGCCTGGGGTCGCTACCGGGAGAGCGCCGAGGTGCCCGGGCTGTTCCGCGGCAGCGCCTTCCTCGTCCTCGCCACTCTGAACGCGCTGATCGTCGGCGCGATGCTGTTCAAGCTGGATCTCGCCTTCGGGCTGTCGCTCGACCGGCCGGGCCAGCTGCCGCTGCTCGGCAATGCCGCGGCCCGCGGCCTGGCGGCCCTGCTGCTGCTGCTCGGCGGGCTCGCCGCGCTGCGATCGGTGCGTGCCGCCCGCTGGCCGGCGCTGCTGATCGTGGCTGGTCCGGCGCTGCTGCTCGTCGCGGCGCTCGTCGTCGGCGCGATCGTGCAGAGCTCGCTGCCTCCCGTCCTCGGCCCGAGCGAGATGGCCCAGCTGCGCGCGCATCCCGATCAGCCGCTCCTGGCGGGCACCGGCCTGGAGACGCTGGCCATCGTGCAGATGGGCATCGGCCTGGCGTTCGCAGCATCGGCAGCCTGCTCGTACGTCGCCTACGTGCGCGAGGGCCATCTCCAGGAGGCGTACCTGTCCATCGGCCTGGTGATTGCCGCCTTCAGCCAGCTGCACGCCGCAATTCATCCGGGCGTCTACGTCTCGGTGGTGACCACCGGCGACCTGCTGCGAGTCGCGTTCTACGCCGTGCTACTCCTCGGCGTGGTCGGTGAGCGGCGGGCCGATCTGCGCGCGATCCGCCGGGCGAACATCGAGCTGCAGCGGCTGCACGAGGCGGAGCTCGCCGAGGCGACGCACGAGGAGCGTGCCCGGCTCGCACGCGAGATCCACGACGGGCTGGCGCAGGACCTGTGGTACGCCAAGCTCAAGCAGGCTCGCCTGGCCAGCATGGGACCGATGCCCGCCGGCGCGCGGGCGCTCGCCGAGGAGGTGGCGACCGCCATCGACTCCTCGCTGGCGGAGGCCCGCCAGGCGGTGATGGCCCTGCGTCCCACCGAGAGCGGGCCGTTCGCCCAGGTGCTGGCCCGCTACGTCGAGGACTTCGGCGACCGATTCGGGATCCGGGTCGACTGCACGATCGGCACCGATCTCGACGTCGGCTCACCGCGTGCTCAGGCTGAGCTACTGCGCATCGTGCAGGAGGCACTCAACAATGTCCGTCGGCACGCCGACGCGACGTTGGTGCGGGTCGAGGCGAGCCACGAGGAGGGCACGCTGCGCATTCGGGTGGCCGACAATGGCCGCGGCTTTGACCCTTCCGTGCTCGATCGCAGCGGCTATGGACTGCGCAGCATGGCCGAGCGCGCCGAGATGGTGGGAGGTGAGCTCACGATCGACACGCGACCACAGGACGGCACCCGCGTCGAGGTCCTCCTGCGGACGGGGGGAGTGGCGTAGATGAGCGTGGCGATGCGGATCATGCTGGTCGACGATCACGCCCTCGTGCGATCCGCGGTGCGCCAGGCGCTGGCCGCCCCCGATCTCGAGGTCGTCGGCGAGGCGGGGACGGCCGACGAAGCGCTGCTGCTGGCGCCCGAGCTGCGCCCCGACCTGATCCTGCTCGACGTCGACCTGCCCGGCACGGACGGCCTTCGGCTCCTGCGCGAGCTCGTGCCGCGCCTGCCCGAGACGAAGATCGTGATGCTCACCGTGTCCACCTCGCGCCGCGACCTGCTCGAGGCGGTGCAGCACGGCGCCATCGGCTACCTGACGAAGGACCTCGATCCGGCCGCGCTGCAGCGGGCGGTGCGCGGCATCCGCCAGGGCGACCTGCCGATGTCGCGCAACATGGCCGCGCACGTCGTCGCGCAGCTCGCCGGTAGCGCGCGCCGTGGCCAGGCGGGCAACGGCGGCGACGGCTGGGAGCTGAGCTCGCGCGAGGAGGAGGTGCTGCGCCTGCTGTCGGACGGGCTGACCGATCGCGAGATCGCCGACCGGCTGGTGATCTCGCCGCGCACCGTCGAGACCCACGTCGGCAACGTGCTGCGCAAGCTCGGGGTGCGGAATCGGGCGCAGGCCGCCCAGCGCTATCGCAGCGAGCGCTGAGCCGCCGAGATCTCGACGCGCAGCAGGCGCGGGCGATCGGTCTCGAGGGTCATCCCCTCGCCACCGTCGAGGGTCAGCAGCAGCCGCTCGCCCGCCAGCGACACCTCGCGCACCTGGTCGAGCGCGATGCTGACCAGCACGCGGCCGGTGTGCACCAAGCGCTCGGAGGTCAGGTACAGCGCGCCGCCGTAACCGGGGAGCGCCGGGTCGCCTGACGGGGGATTGAGCAGAGCTGCCTCGCGGACGGCGAGGACCTGCTCACCGGCGTGGAGCAGCGGCGAGATCGTCGCATCGGGGATGATCGGGATCATCGGTCCCTCGCGCAGACGCTCGCGCGCTGTGCGGGCGGCGATCTCGTCGCGCTCCACTCGGTCAACGACGGCCTGCGCGTCGGCCATGGCCGGATCGCGGCGCCCTCCTCCGGCGTCCGCGTCGATGGGATCCTCGACGCTGGCGTCGCGGTCGGCAGGCATCGTCACATTGCGAGCCTACGCGTGCCACAGCCGCTGGAACATCCGGAAAAGTACGGACCGGTCTACTGACCGCGCGCTCCGTATCCGGACCGCGGTGGTGCGTACCGGCACCGATCCTACGGAGGGCCGCCTCCGTACTACGGAGCGCGGATTCCGTAGTTTCCTCCGTAGCCCTCCGGATGCCGGCTCGGCCCGTCAGCCCGTACGCTGCGCCGGCAATCTTTGCCATTTTGTGCCCAAGTAGCCAAGAAACCGAGGGGAAATGCCCACTTCGCCGGGTGCCCGTGTCGCCCTGACGCTTGTCCAGATCGTCGCCCTGGTGTTGTACCTGTTCGCGCCGGTCTCCGCCTTCGCCGCCGATCCGACGGATTCGCCAACACCCGACGCGACGGCGACCGCATTGCCGGAGGCAACTGCGTCACCGGACGCGACGCCAACCGAGGCACCGACGCCAATCGAAACTGCGACCCAGGCACCGACGCCAACCGAGCCGGCCGCGCGGGCCTCGGAGGCAGCGACGCCGTCGACGGAACCCACCGTCCAGCCGAGCGGACCGACCGCCGAGCCGGCGGGTGTGCCATATCTGGTCACCTTCAACTGGGGCATCTCGCCCGCCGATCAGGCCGCCGTGCTTGAGTCGGTCGGCGCCGCGGATCTTTCGACGATCACGCAGCTGCGGATGCACGCCGTCACCCTTCCGGCGAGCTCCGAGGCCGATGCGGTCGCAGCTCTCTGGGCGAACAGCGCTGTTTCCAGCGTCACTGCGGACCGGGTTCGGCAGGCGGAAGCATCCCCGAGTGACGCCTCGTACGCGGAGCAGTGGTCATTGCCGAAGATCGGCTGGGACTCGGTGTACGGATCGCCGATTGCAGGCAGCGCGAAGGTTGCGCTGCTCGACACGGGCGTGGACGGCACGCATCCTGACCTCGACGCCAACCTCGTTCCCGGCTTCTCGGTGCTCGACGGCTCAACCGGCCTGACCGATGCCAACGGCCACGGCACCTGGATGGCCGGCATCGTCGCCGCCGAGACTGACAACGGTGCGGGCATCGCCGGTGTCGCATACGCGGGCGTTTCGATCATGCCCGTCACCGTCCTCGCCGCCGATGGCACCGGGCAGGACAGCGACATCATTTCGGGCGTCGTGTATGCCGCCGACCACGGCGCCGACGTCATCCTCATGGCCTTCTCGAACCCCGGCTTCTCGCCGGCTCTGCAGGCCGCGATCGACTACGCCTGGGCGAAGGGCGCGGTCCTGGTTGCCGCCACCGGCAACGACGGCAGCTCGTCCGCGACCTACCCCGCGGGCGATCGCAGCGTCGTCGGCGTCGCGTCGACCGACGCGGACGATGCGCTGGCGGCTTCCTCGAACCGCGGTCCGGCCGCGTTCCTGGCGGCGCCCGGTGAGGGGATCGTCACGACGTCCGCTGATGGCGGCGTCACGTCCGTCTCCGGCACGTCTGCGGCTGCAGCCGAGGTCGCTGG
>DASSTC010000056.1:0-15564 GCA_035708065.1 Candidatus Limnocylindria bacterium
GAAGCGCGCGCCGAACGGGACCGGCGCCAGTGCCGCTGCGGGTGCGTCCGGCTCGATCGGAGCCGCCGGCTGAAGATCGACGACCGGTGTGCGGGGGGCGTCGCCCGCCATGCCGACCACGTACGAGCGGTGCACCAGCCATAGCAGCGCCAGCGTGATCAGGGCGGCGAGGAAGTAGATTCCCCGGTCGCTGAGCAGCGTCACGGCGAGCAGCGGGTCGCGGGCCATCGGCAGTCCGTCCACGCCGGGGTTCAGCGGCGGTCCGGCGACGTACGACCAGTCGAGCGTGTACGTCCAGTACACGTTCAGGAAGAACGAGATGCTGAGCACCGCGTAGAGCGTTGCCCAGCGCCAGTTGCGGCGCACGAACGGCACGGCGAGCGGGGCGGCCAGGGCGAGGGCCGGGAAGAGGTAGCGCTCGTGGACGCGGGTGGGCAGGACGAAGAACGCGACCGCCAGCAGCAGCGTGGCGAGCAGGATGCCGCGCGTGTCGTCGCGGCGGGCGACCTGCCACAGCGCGAGCACCGCCACCACAGCGAACAGAATCAGGCCGATGAGCTGCCAGGTCACCTCCTGGCCACCGAGCAGGAAGGCGACGCCGCCGTGGCAGCTGGTCTCGACCGGCAGCGACGGGCCGTCGCAGCCCCACTGGTTCGTGTCGCCGAGGCCGCTCCACGGGTTGCGCCAGATGTTGAACGCGTTGATCGACAGGCCGTGGTACGTGTTTGCGGCGTCGACGAACTTCCCGACCAGGCTGTGGGTCGGATCGTTCGGCGCCCACACCGACAGGTTGAACGGGGCGATGAGCACGACCAGCGAGCCGACGCCGGCGGCCAGTGAGGTCAGCACGCGCACCCCGTCGGGCCGTCCGTCGTGCTCCGGGTCGGAGGAGCGGCCGAACAGGTGCCGCCGCAGCCCGACGACCGCCACGATCGGGATCAGGAAGCCGTACTGGAACTTGATGAGCAGGGCGATGATCGCGCCCAGCGCGGCGAGCTCGGTCCAGCCCGCAGCCAGGAAGTAGAGCGTGCCCAGGATGGCGAGCGCACCGACCGAGTCGACCTGGCCCCACACGGCCGAGTTGAAGATCGTGCCAGGGTTGAAGAGGTAGATCGCCGCGGCCGCCAGGCCGAGCACCTCGCCCGAGCGGCCGAGGCGGCCGTCAAGGAAGCGACGGCAGAAGAGGAAGAGGAGCACCGCCACGCCGCCATCGGCCAGGATGCCCGGGATCTTCACCAGCCCGGAGGTGACGTCGGTGCCGAACACCGGCCGCAGCAGGTCGCCGAGCGTCCCGACCCCCCACAGCACGTAGAGGTAGCCCGGGGGATAATCGCTGAAATAATCGGGCGCGTAGAACGCACCGGGCCCGCCGGTTGCTAGCCGGTGGGCCCACGCGGTGAAATCACCGATATCGATCCTGAATCCGCTGGAGCGGAGCAGGAAGCCCGCGATGAAGGCTCGCAGGAGCAGGCCGAGGACGACGACGATGACCAGCACAGAGACGGCGCCGAGGCGCGAACCGTCGAACGGCCACGCGCCCCGCCGCCGCACGGGGTCGCGGGTCGGCGACGCCTGCGTCACGGGCGCCGCGGAGTGTCGAACGCCAAGGTGGCGGTGAGTATACATCGGGCCTCTGACGGCGCCGTCGCCGGCACCGTTCCGCGGCAACGGTCGCTGCGGCTGCCACGCTGGCGGCTCTCGGCGTCGGTCATCCCCTACACCTCGGCGGAGGTGGCGTGGACCGCGGTCGTCGTCGTCGTCTTCGCGTTCGGGATCTACGTCCGAACGCTGCTCCCCTCGGTCGGCTTCTGGGACACCGCCGAGGCGCAGACCGTGCCGCACACGCTGTCGATCTTCCACCCGACCGGCTTCCCGACCTACACGATGCTCGGCTGGCTGTGGAGCCAGATCCCGATCGGCGAGGTCGCCTACCGGATGAACCTCCTGTCCGCGGTGTGCCTGGCGCTGGCATCGGGATTCGTGGTGCTCATCGCGGCGCAGCTGATGGACGAGCGGCATCGGCTGCTGGTGGCGATCTCGGCGGGGATCGCCGGCCTGGCGTTTGCCTTCGCCGACGAGCCGTGGCAGAACGCGGTGCGCGCGGATGTGCACGCACTGCACATCTTCTTCGTTGGGCTGATCATCTGGCTGCTGCTGGTCTGGGGCCGGGCCGAGCACAGCGGCGCGCCGCATGCGGGACGCTGGCTTGCCGCCGCCGCGCTCGTCTTCGGCATCAGCATGGGCAACCACCCGCTGACCGGCCTGCTGGCCCTCGGCATCGCGCCGTGGCTCTTCTTCGTCGACCCGCAGTTCTGGCGTCGCTGGAAGCTGATCTTGACCTGCGCCGGGCTGCTGGTGCTGGGGCTGATGACCTACCTGTACATCCCCATCCGGGCGCTGACGCCCCCCGAACCGCCGCTCTTCTACGCCCGCCCGACGACGCTCGATCGGCTGAAGTACCTCATCTTCGCCGAGCAGTTCCACGGCCTGTTCGACAACTTCCAGAGCCCGTTCGACTTCTTCGGCGTCAAGTGGCAGAAGGCCGAGAGCGTGCTCGCCCGCCAGTTCATGGGACCTGGCTGGCTGGTGGTGGCCATGGGCGCCGCGACGCTGGCGGTGCGTCGCCTCGGCGCCTTCGTCTTCCTGGGGCTGATCGTGGTCGGCAACGTCTTCTACTCGCTGAACTTCGAGGATGGCGACATCGATCGCTACTACCTGACCAGCGCGCTCGTCGCGGCGGCGTTGCTCGGCGTCGCCATCGCGTTCCTGGCCTCCACCTGCGCCCGGGCGGTGGCCGAGGCGAGCCGGCGCAGCGCCGGGATCGTCGGTCGCCGGCGGCTGGCGCGCCTGGCCGGGGTGGTCGTGGTCGCCCTGGCCGCCATCTTCCCGGCCGTCGCGCTGGTCTCCGGCTACGACGGCCACGACCTCAGCCGCAACCGCGATGCCGACCGATGGGTCGCCAGCGTCTACGCCGCCCTGCCGCCGGACGCGGTGGTCATCAGCTGGTGGAGCTACAGCACACCGCTGTGGTACCACCGCTGGATCGATGGCGAACGGCCGGACGTCAAGATCATCGACGAGCGCAACATCCTCGACGACGGCTACGGCACCGCGACGACCGCCATCCGCACGTTCCTTGGCCGCCGGCCGGTGTACGTCGTGCCGACCGACTGGGACGCTTCGCGCTACCGGCTCCTCTTCAACACCGAGGACGTCGATACCTACGGCGGCTACACTGCGCTCCTGCACATCAAGGAGCACGAGTGACCGATGCAGCGCCGGCCGATCGGCCGCGCCTGACCTTCTTCTTCCCCGCCTTCAACGAGGAGGAGAACGTAGAGCAGACGGTCGAGCGGGCGCTGGCCGAGATCGGCCCGCTGGTCGACTCGATGGAGGTCCTCGTCATCGACGACGGCTCGACCGACCGCACCCCGCAGCTGGCCGATGCGCTGGCCGCCGCCGATCCACGCGTCCGCGTCGTCCACCAGCCGAACCGAGGCTACGGCGGCGCGCTGCAGGCGGGGTTCGGCAACGCGCACGGCGAGCTCATCGGCTTCAGCGATGGCGACCTCCAGTTCGACCTGCGCGAGATGTCGCGCCTGCTCGACCGACTGGCCGATGCGTCACGACCGGTCGACGGTGTCATCGGCTACCGGATCAAGCGGCGGGACCCGGTGCATCGGCTGTTCATCGCCAAGACGTACAACACCATCGTGTCGGTGCTCTTCGGCCTCCGGGTGCGTGACATCGACTGCGCCATGAAGCTGTTCCGACGGGAGGTCTTCCTCGGGCTGCCGCTGACATCGGAGGGGCCGTTCCTGTCGGCCGAGCTGCTCATCAAGCTCCGGGCGCGCGGCACGCGCCTGGCCCAGGTCGGCGTGACCCATTACCCGCGCGCCGCGGGTACCAACACCGGGGCGAGCTTCGGGAAGATTCTGCGCACCTTCGGCGACCTGTTCCGGCTCCGGCTGGCGCTCTGGACGCGACGGGATGCGGTGCTGCGCACCTCGCCTGGAGAGACCGCCTAGCTCTGTTCCTCGCCGGGCGGGCCCTTCTCGCCGCCCAGGTCGACGTCGAGCGAGTTGACGAACTCGCGAAAGACGGCGAGCTTCTCGTCCCCCTCCTCGCCCGGCTCGTCGCGGTCCGGCTCGACGCCGGCCTCGTCCATCACCCGCTCGTCGACGTAGATCGTCGACCCGGTGCGCACGGCCACGGCGATGGCGTCCGAGGTGCGCGAGTCGATCTCGGTCTCGCCGCCGTCGGCCAGCTCGAGGTAGAGCCGCGCGTGGAACGTGCCGTCGGTGACGTGGGTGACCACCACGCGGCTGACGCGAGAGCCGAGCGCCTCGACGATGCTGACCAGCAGGTCGTGGGTCAGCGGCCGTTCGGCGGAGAGCCCCTGCAGCCGCATGGCGATGGCGTTGGCCTCGGCCGGACCGATCCAGATGGGCAGGTATCGGTCCTGCTCGGTCTCCTTGAGAATGACCACGTGCTGGCTCGACAGCATGTGGACCCGGACGCTCTCGACCACGACCTCGATCAGCCGCACACGACCGAATGGCTGTTCGCCCATGGCCCGATTCTAGACCGCCGCCGTGGCGGCTATTCGAGCACGACGCGGACGACCCGGTCGGGCGTCAGGAGGAAGGCGGCCGGCGGCCCATCCGGCGCCGAGGTGACCTCGAAGCCGATGACGTCGTCGAGCAGCGCCGACTCGCGGCCGACTCGCGGCGCCATCCACTGGCGCACGAATGCCCCATCGGCGTAGCCGAAGGCGATGATCCGCGCGTTCGCGGCGTCGTAGACGTAGAGGTAGTCCAGGTCTCCGACCGTCGCGCCGTCGAGCAGCCGGTAGTCGAGGTCCGGCCGCACCTCGGCGTCCGGCGGCGCGTCGAGCGAATAGTCGGCCTGGGCCAGCGGCGTGCCGAAGTTGACCCGGGTGACGGTGCGCGCCTGGAGGAGCCATAGGTTGGCGTCGACCCGCAGGTCGCGTGCCTTGGCGGCGGGCAGGTCGGGCTTGTCGGAGAGGTACGGCTGCGGCTTGCCCCGGAAGGTGACGGGCAGCGTGTTCTGCGGCGCCCACTTCAGAACCTCGCCGCTCGTCGCGTCGACCGCGTACAGGTTGAAGATCTCGAGCGGCGGCCGGTGCTGCAACGCGGCGAGCAGGTGCGTCGTGGACGAAAGCCGGTCCAGGCCATCCATCGGCATCCGGTGCGGTACGAGCTGCTCGAGGTCGATGCGCCACGCCTGGCGCTGCCGGTCGACGACCACCACGTCGGTCGCCGCCGTGGCGATCAGCCAGGGCTCGCCGGCGGTCGCATCTCCCAGCGTCTGGCCGGCGCGGTACACCACCGCCGCCTTGCCCGTCGCGGGATCGACCCGGATCACGCGGCCACGACCCGACTCGGCGATCCACAGCGAGCCGTCGGTCGCCGCCACCATGCGGAACGGCTTGACGCCCTCGAACGCCGTGGCCAGGTCCGCGATCGTCGTCACCTCACCGATGCGCGCCACGCGGTAGAGCGCGTCCAGGCCGCGGTCCACGCGGCGCTGGAGCGGCTCGAGCTCGTCGCTCGGCACCCCCGCGGCGTTGGCGCGGTTCAATGCGGAGAACGCATCGGCGAGCAGCTCCTTCGCCTGGTCGGGAGCGCGGTCGACGAGGTCCTGGCCGTCGATCCGCCTGTCGACCTTCGCGACGATCTCCTGGGCGCTGGCGATCGCCTCGCGGGCCACCGCGGCGCGCGGGATGGCATCGGTCGGCTTCGGATTCGGCAGGCTCGCCACACTGCCACCGGCGGCGAGCAGTGCAGCCACGACCACCATCCCGGCCAGCCCCAGCCGTCGACGCCGCCCCGCCTCGCGGACCGCCGTACGCGCCACCGTCTTCGGGTAGTGCGCCCGCCGTCGCGGGACGAAGGCCAGGATCCAGCTCATCAGGTGCAGGACGAAGCGGCCGAGCAGTGCCTGCAGCGCGTCCAGGCCGTCCCCGATGCGGTGCAGGAAGCGGCCGAGCGCGTCGGCGAGCGGCACCGGGCTCTGGTCGGGCAGCCCGGCCAGCGGCTCCGCGGCGCGCACCGGCTCCAGGACGTGGGTCGTCACCGTCGCGCCGAGCTCGACGATCTCGATCGCCAGGATCCCGTCGGACCCGCGACCGCCGCGGATCCCGAACAGCTGCTGCAGATGCTCGACCGCGGCCGCCGGCCGCAGCGTCGAGATCGCGTGCTGGAGCTGGTCGACGCCGACGACCTGCGCGAGGTTGCGGCTCACCAGCGCGATCCGGTCGTTCGCCGCCAGCTCGCCCTGCCAGGTGTACGGCTCGATCTCGAGCGCCTCGCCGAGCGTCGCTGCCACGCGACGCTGGCGCACACGCGGATCCTCCTCGTGCACCGCCGGCGGTGGCGGCAGCTCGTACATCCGGCCGCCGCGCACGATCACCGCTGCCGCCGGACCGAGCTTGGCGACCGACAGCTCCCGGCCGTGGATCGCCACGGCGATGATGCTCACGCCGGCGCGTCGCGGGATGCCGAGCTTGCCGCGGACGTGGTAGAAGCGGCGATTGGCGCTGGCCAGCGTGCGCGACAGGACGCCGAGCGTGCCGGCCGACAGGTCGTAGTAGTAGTCGTGCTCCATCGCCTCGAGCGCCTCGGCGGCGGTGCGTGCCACGGCCGGTCCGCCGCCGCTGATCTGGGCGAGGAGGAAGAGGCTGCCCTTGCTGCGGGCCTCGGCGCCGACGCTCGGCTCACGGAAACGCACGACGTCGCGGGCATCCGAGGGACGCTCGTCCGGGACGAGCAGGCCGATGCGTGTCGCGAGGCGGTTGCTCATGAGTGACGCTCGGTTCTCGGTCGGCTGGCAGCGGGTCTGCGGCCGATTATAGGCGCGGGTCTCCGCCCCAACGACCAACCGATACGGCCAGGTCCACCAGCACGATGGTCGCCCCCGGCCGCCCGCGCATGCGCTCGTTCACGGCCCACACCAGCGCCTCACCGCGCAGCGTCAGCTCCTGCGCCAGGATCGGCTCCGACGCCTCGATGCGCGCCGTCTCGCCATCGACGCGCACGACACGGCTGGTCAGGCCGCCGCGCTCCAGGCCGGCCGCCGCGACGGTCTCCTGCCAGGCGATCCTGACCTGGGCGAGCGCCAGCTGCTGGGCCGCATCGGGCGCCATGGCGTCGAGCACGGTTCGACCGATGACCGATCCAGCCTCCTCCTCCCGCCGCGGCACGCCAGCCTCAGGCGACGCGCGGGGTCAGGCTGAGCCGACCATCGTCGACCTGCCAGACCGGGACGCCGCGACGGCGCGCCATCGGGATGGCACCCAGGTCGGCCATCGTCACCAGCACCTGGCCGCGCTCCAGCAGCAGCGCCAGGCTGCGCTCCGACCGTTCCGGGTCGAGCTCGCTGAACACGTCATCGAGCAGCACGATCGGCCGAGGCGCGCCGTCCCCGCCGAGCAGCTCCGTCTCGGCCAGCTTGAGGGCCAGGATGATCGTGCGCTGCTGCCCGCGGCTGGCGTGCTCGGCCACGTCGCGGCCGCCGAGAAAGACACGCAGGTCGTCGCGCTGCGGCCCGACCAGTGAGACGCCGTTCCACAGTTCCTTCTGCCGCACCTCGGTCAGGCGGCGCCGGAAGGCCTCGCCCAGCTCGTCCGCGGTCGCGGCGCTGCCGCGCTCGGGCCAGGCGTCCTTGAGCGAGTCGACGTACGCCAGCCGCAGCTCGCCACCGGCGTCCTCTGCGGGCGCCACCGCGGCATGAAGCGGCGCGATGCGCTCCTCGAGCTCGGCAACGAGCGCCAGCCGCGCGGCCATCACCGAGGCGCCGGCGCGCACCAGCTGCTCGTCCCAGAAGCCGAGCCCCTCGGTCGTCGCCTCCTCGCGACGGATCGCGCGCAGCAAGGCGTTGCGCTGCGCCAACACGCGCGAGAGCTCGACCAGGTCGCGCGCCAGCCGCCGGTCACGCTGCGCCAGGATACCGTCCAGGAAACGCCGCCGCTCCCCCGGCGAGCCGACCAGCAGCAGCATCTCCTCGGGGCGGAAGAGCACCGCGCGTGCGGCGTCGGACAGCGACGAGGCGCGGCGCGGCACGCCGTTGAGCAGAAGGCGCTTGCGCACCCCGATCGGCGGCGAGGCGCCGGGGATCAACAGCTCGATGCGCGCAGGCTCGCCGGCATCCGACGCCAGGTCGAGCCGCACGCGGCTGAACGAAGCGCCGTGATGGACGAGCTCGTGATCCGAGCCGGCACGGTGCGAATGGCCGGTGATCGCCACGAAGATCGCCTCGAGCAGGTTCGTCTTGCCGGCGCCGTTCGGCCCCGCGACGATCGTCAGGCCGGGTTCCAGGTGCAGCTCGGCGGCCGGGTAGCTGCGAAAGCTCTCGAGGACGAGGTGCGTCAGGCGCACGAAACGACCGACCTACGACGCCGTCCGCACCGGCATGATCACGTGGACGTAGTCGTCCTTGCCGACACCGCGCACCACGCCCGGCGCCAGTGGGCCGGAGAGCTCGAGCGCCGCCTCGTCCGTGCCCAGGTTGGCGAGCACGTCGAGCAGGTAGCGCGCGTTGAAGGCGATCGAGGTCGGCGATCCCTCGACCGTCGCCTCGAGCGCGTCGGCGTTGTCGCCCACGTCCGCGGCGTGCGCGGTGATCGACACGCCCTCGCCGTTGGAGCTCTCGCCGCCGAACTCGATCTTCACGATGTTGGCGCTGTCGCGGGCAAAGATGCTCGCCCGCCGCGCACCGGACAGGAATGCCTCGCGGTCGAGGACCGCGCGCGACGCGTGTGACTGCGGGATGACCGGCTCGTAGTTCGGGAACTGGCCCTCGATCAGGCGGCTCACCAGGTCGATCCCCTCGACGTGGAACAGCACCTGGCTCTTGTTCGGTGTGATCGTGATCTCGACCGTCGCCTCGGCATCGGGCAGGATGCGCATGAGCTCGGCGTACGAGCGCGCCGGCACGACGATGCTCATCTCGGGCGAGACGGGCTTCTCGAGGCTCAGGCTGCGCACCGCGATGCGGTAGTTGTCGGCGGCCGCCAGGGTCATCGCAGTACCGGACAGCTTCGTCAGCACGCCGGTCAGGATCGGGCGGCTCTCGTCGCTGGCCGCCGCGAACACGACCTGCTGCAGCGCATCGCGCAGCGCGCGACCGTCGACCGAGGTGGCCGGGGCCTCACCAATGGCCGCCACGACCGGGAACTCGTCGGCGTCGATGCCCTTGATCGACGAGCGGCTGCCACCGCAGGTCACCTTCAGGGTGCGGTCCTTGGCCGACAGCTGCAGGTCGATGCGCTGGTTCGGCAGCGAGGCGACCAGGTCGGTCAGCAGCCTGGCCGGCACGGTGATCTCTCCACTCTCCTCGACCTTGCCGGGCACCCAACAGTTGATCCCGATCTCCAGGTTGGTGGCGGTCAGCTTCAGCCCGGACTCCTCGGTCTTGAGCAGCACGTTGGCGAGGACCGGCAGCGTCGCCCGGCTGCTCACTGCGCGACTCACCACGCCGAGGCCTCGCGTCAGGTTCTCCTGCATGACCGATACGTTCATCGCCAACCTCACCCTACCGACTACAAGATGGGAGAAGAATACTTGGTACGCCGTCGTCTCCAGCAGGCGTGTGGATCGTGTGGATGACCCCTTCCTGGCGCGCTCGCGTCGTGCTCACCGAGGCATGTCGACAACCGGCCAGCAGCGTGTGCATCACCCACCCCTCGAATGGTCACGCCGGGTCGACATCGGGCGACCGCCTGTGGAATCACGCCCGGACCGGGAGGCATCGGCCTCGACGGTTGTCCACAACGCGGCATGGATATCCACCGATGCGGCGCGGTTATCCACCGCAACCGCTCATTCGGAGTAGATCATCTCCCTGACCGCGCTGATCTCGCGACGCATGTCGTCGTTCTCGTTCATCTCCCGCGAGATCTTGTCGCAGGCGTGCAGCACCGTCGAATGGTCGCGTCCGCCCAGCTCGGCACCGATGCGCAGCAGGCTGATGTCCGTCTCCTGGCGGATGAGGAACATGGCGATCTGCCGCGGCACGACGATCGCCCGGTCGCGCTTGCTGCTGCGCAGCTGGTCGAGGTTGACCCCGTAGTAGTCGGCCACGGCGCGCACGATGCGCTGCGGCGTGATCGACCGCTTCTTGGGGTTGTACATCACGTTGCTGAGCACGGCCGAGGCGAGTTCGTTGTTGATCGGCATGCCGGACATCGAGGCGTAGGCGATCACCCGGTTCAGCGCGCCCTCGAGCTCGCGGACGTTGCTGACCACCTTGCGGGCGATGAAGTCGATGACCTCCGAGGGGATCAGGTTCAGCTGCTCGTCGGCCTTGCTGCGCAGGATCGCGATGCGCGTCTCGAGGTCCGGCGGCGTCAGGTCGGCGATGAGGCCCCACTCGAAGCGGCTGCGCAGCCGCTCCTCGAGCGTGGTGATCGCCTTCGGCGGCCGGTCGGACGACAGCACGATCTGCTTGCCGGCCTCGTGGATCGTGTTGAACGTATGGAAGAACTCTTCCTGGGTCCGCTCGCGTTCGGCGATGAACTGGATGTCGTCGATGAGCAGCAGGTCGATGCGCCGGTATCGGTTGCGGAAGTCCTCCATCTTCTGCTCGCGGATGGAGTTGATGAAGTCGTTGGTGAACTTCTCGCTGGTCGCGTACAGGATCCGCTTGCGCGGGAATTTGGCAGCCACGGCATTGCCGATGGCATGCATGAGGTGCGTCTTGCCCAGCCCCACGCCGCCGTACAGGAAGAGCGGGTTGTACGCATGTCCCGGGCGCTCGGCCACGGACAGCGCCGCCGCGTGCGCCAGCCGGTTGGCGGACCCGACGATGAAGTTGTTGAACGTGTAGCGGTTGTTGAGGTTGACGGTGTTGCCGCCGGCCGATGCAGGCGGCAGCGGCAGCGTCTCCTCGTCGGCCTGCGCGGGCACCGGACCCGGCGCATCGGCCACCACGAACTCCACCTGCACCGAGCCGCCGACGACGCGCGCCAGCGTCTGGCTGATCAGCGTGCGGTAGCGGTTGTCGAGCCAGTCCCGGGCGAACCCGTTGGGAGCCGAGATGCGAAACCGGTTTTCGTCGACCTCGACGAGTGACGTGTCCTTGAGCCAGGTCTCGAAGTTGGCCGGTGACAGGCTCACCTGCAGGTCACCGAGGACGGCACGCCACACCTGTTTCGCATCCATCAACAAGCCGTCTCCCAATCGTCGATCAGGTCTTCCGCCGGGGTCGTTCATCGTACCGGGTCCGGGCCGGGGTGAGCCCGGCGAAAGGGGCGTCTGGCTCGGAGGTCGCGCCACTATAGCAGCGCCGTTCCGCCCCGGGCAATGCTCTGCGGCGAGCCGCCGCGGTCGCCGCGCCGGAGATGCCGCGGCGAGCCGTCCGGCGGTTTGACACTCCCCTCGGGGCATCGGTAGAATCGGCAGCCAAGAGCGAGACGGGCCACCGTTTGCGGCGCACCAGGCTGGCTGACGCCAGCCGTTGTTGTGTTCAGGACCGGTTCGCGCGCCACCAACCAAGAGGATGCAAGGCAGCCTGCCATGAAGAGGACCTATCAGCCCAAGAAGCGCGCTCGCCAGCGCGAGCACGGCTTTTTGGCACGCATGGCGACCAAGGCCGGACGCCGTGTCCTCGCTCGACGTCGGGCAAAGGGACGTTCGAAGCTGACCGTCTGACCGACGGCGCGTGAGCGCGCTCCCCATGCTGCGGCGCAAGGCGGACTTTGCGGCCATCAGCCGCGCGGGAACCGCACGCTCCGACCGGTTGCTGGTGCTGCGGGCGCTGCGGACGGATGGGCCAGTGACGCGCATCGGGTTCTCCACGCCGCGCAGGTTGGGTGGGTCCGTCGAGCGCAATCGAGTGCGACGCAGGCTGCGGGAGCTGATGCGCGAACGGTACGAGGAGATCGCGACGGGCTGGGACATGCTCCTGATCGCGCGCCCGGAGGCGGCTTCGGCGAGCTACGCCGAACTGCGCCAGGCACTCACCTCGCTCCTGGAGCGGTCGAGAATCACGCCATGAGGAAGATCGGGCTGGGACTGATCATCGCGTACCAGAAGCTGACGTTCTGGATGCCGCCGAGCTGCCGCTACTTACCGAGCTGCTCGCGCTACACCTACGAGGCGATCGAGCGCTACGGCCTGCTGCGCGGGACGTGGATGGGCATGCGCCGGATCGCCCGCTGCAATCCGCTTCATCCGGGCGGCTACGACCCGGTCCCGAGCCGCTAGAGCACCATCACGCCAGTGCCTTCCGTCATCGCCGCCGGCTTCTTGGGAATCGAGCACTTCAGCCCGCCCTGGGACGTCTTCTTCCTGCCGCTCTTCAACCTGCTGGTCTTCCTCTACAACGTCCTGTTCAACGACTTCGCGCTGGCGATCATCGTCTTCACCATCCTGATCAGGACGGTGCTCGCGCCGCTCTTCGTGCGACAGATCCGGTCGCAGAAGGAGATGCAGCGCATGCAACCGCTGATCAAGGAGGTGCAGCGCAAGCACAAGGGCAATCGGCAGAAGATCAGCGAAGAGACGATGGCGCTGTACCGCGAGCACGGTGTCAACCCGGCGGCCGGCTGCCTGCCGGTCGTGCTGCAGCTGCCGATCCTATGGGCCCTGTACCAGGCGCTCATCCGCGCCTCGAATTCGGTGACGCTGACCGCCGAGCAGGTGAAGTCGGATGCCTTCGCCCAGCTGCAGACCTCGGTGCACGGGATCACCCAGATCTCCGCGACGCAGTTCACCGCGCCGATCACCGGATCGTGCAACCTCCCGGCGTTCGACGGCGGCCCGTTCACCCACTTCCTGCCGCTGAACTGCCAGCTCATCGACCCGGTCAAGCTCGGCGACCCGATCAACACGGTCGTCGCCTGGCTGGTCAACCCGTTCACCGGCGTGCACCTCGACCTGGCGCAGGTCGACCACGCCTTCTCACTCGTGCTCGGCGGCCAGGGCGGCTTCGCGCTGTCGCTGCTGGCGGTGCTCGCCGCGGTCCTGCAGTTCGTGCAGGTCAAGATGACCACGCCGCCACGCAACCCCGACGATCCGACGTCGGGCATGACCAGCACGATGGCCTATCTCTTCCCGCTGATGACCATCTTCTGGGGCGGGATCTTCCCGAGCGGCCTGATCCTGTACTGGATCGTGTACACCGGCTACCTGGTCGTGCAGCAGTTCCTGATCATGGGCTGGGGCAACCTGTTCCCGCTCTTCGGTTGGCGACCCGCGTTCGCGCCCGAGACCGGCTTGATGAGCGCGCCGCCCCGACGGTCGCCCGCAGCCGAGCCGGCGAACGAGCGCCGGACGAGCAGCCCACCTTCCACCACGCGTCCCGCGACGGCACCCTCCACCGGCAACCGGCCGGCGAAGCAGCGCCCGGGGCAGAAGCGACGAGGACGAAAGCGATGACATTCCGCGAGTTCACCGGCAAGAACGTCGAAGAGGCGATCCGTACGGCCATGAAGGAGTACGGCTCGGACCTCTCCGACCTCGACATCGAGATCCTGTCCCAGGGCAGCCGCGGCATCCTGGGGGTCGGCGGCGAGGATGCCCGCATCCTGGCGGCGCCCAAGTCAGCGGTCGCGGAGGCTTCCACGGTCCGCCCGTCACAGACCGATGCAGCGGCGGCTCCCGCCGCGGACGAGCTCGAGACAGCTCCGGAGGTCACGGAAGCCGAGCCGCACGATGCGGCACCGCGCTCGCACAACGGCCACCGGCCGGAGCGCGGCGAGCGGAGCGGGCGTGGCGAGCGCGGCGAGCGTGGTGGACGAGGCGGCCGCGGTCGCAGCGGCCGGGAGCGAGCCGACCGCGGTCCCCGCGAGCCACGCGTCTCGCGCGCCGAGCGTGAGCCTCGCGAGCCGGCGCAGTTCATCCCGGCCAAGCCGCTCGAGGAGCTGTCCGACGATCAGCGCAAGCTGCTCGAGGAGGCGAAGTCGGTGCTCGAGGAGATGCTGCGCCTGATGGAGGTCGAGGCATCCGTCGAGATCGGCATGGGCACCGAGACCGCGAAGCTCAACGTCAAGGGGAACGAGCTCGGGATCCTCATCGGCCGCCGCGGCGAGAAGCTGGCCAGCCTGCAGCACATCGTCAACCTCATCGTCGCCAAGCGCGAGGGGCAGTGGACCCGCGTGGCGGTCGACGTGGAGAACTACCGCGGACGTCGCGAGGAGCAGCTTCGCGAGGTGGCCGACCGCGCCGCGAAGCGGGTCATCCAGAGCGGCAAGATCATCCAGCTCGAGGCGATGCCGGCCGTCGAGCGTCGGATCATCCACATGATCCTGGCCGAGAACCCGAAGATCCGCACGCAGAGCGTCGGCGTGGAGCCGACCCGGCGGGTCGTCATCCTGCCGGCCGCGAAGGTCGAGGCCTAGGACACCCGGGACCGGCGGCGATGGCCGCCGAGGCATCGGTCTTCGCCATCGGCCGGCTTACGCCGGGCGGGCCGTGGATCGGGCTGCGGCAGGCACAGCCGGGTTACGAGCTGGTCTTCGGTTCGGGCGAACGCATGCTGACCAGCCCTGCGACACCGGCGGAGCTGCTGGCGGTCGCCATCGGCTACTTCGAGGAGTCGGTCGACGACGCGCCTCCCGAGCTCGAGGCGACCCACCACGATCTGGCGAGCCTGCTGCGCTTCGTCCACGACGGCGAGCGCGATCCCGAGCGCGCGAGGCTGCTGCTCGACGCGCTGGAGGGCATCGACGACGGGCTGGCGGGCGACGTGATGGTCAGCCGCCTGGTGCGCGCCTACGACGCCTGCCGGACACCGAACGAGCAGGCCGCCCCACTCGACCTGCTCGTCGAACGCTACCGGGCGCTCATCTCCTGAGCGCCATGGCGGTTCCTCAGCGCGGCTCGTCGTCCGCGGGGGGTGCCGGAGGAGCAGCCGGCGGCGGAGGTGTGCTTGCGCCGGTCGAGGCGGTGCCGAGCTGGAACTTGCCGCCCTCGGCCTGGAACTCCTGCCACCCGGCCCAGCCCATCATCAGTCCACCGACGATGCCGAGCAGTAGACCAACGAACCACAGGCCGCCGTAGAGCGCAAACACCGCAAAGGCGCCGAGGAGGCTGAGCAGCGCCAAGATCGAGCCGATCCCGGCGATTCCACCCACGACAACCATGAGGCTGCCCTTCGAGCCAGGAAGCGCCGTCTGCGGCGACCACTGCGGCAGGAAGACGATGACCAACATGATGATCGCCAAGATAACGGTCAGCCACAGGCCTCCGGCAATACCGAATGCCACAGCAGCCAAGATGGTACCCACGATCGAGAGAATGGCCCCATATGTCGCCAATTTCTCATTCTGGTTGAGCTTCGAGAAGTCCATGAATTGGTCAGGCCTCCTTATGATCCCCGCGCAGACTCGCGCGGCGCGCACCTTAGCACACCGTCACTAGCCTTCATAGACCCTGCGCCCACCTTCTCGCTTGCCGGTCTTCAGTGGCAGTCGAGCAGCCCGGCGGCTTCCTTGGCCCGCAGCACGTGCCACGCGGCGTTCTCGATCCGGTCGCGGAACCACTGCTCCTTGGCGGCCAGCGCCTGGACCGCCTGCAGCATGTCGATCGCCTGGTCGAGCTG
>DASSTC010000057.1:0-81424 GCA_035708065.1 Candidatus Limnocylindria bacterium
CCGGCGGCGTGCAGTGCGGCTTCTGCATCCCCGGCATGGTGATGGCGGCGGAGTACCTGCTGGCACGCATTCCGCGGCCGAGCGAGGCCGAGATCCGCGAAGGACTGTCCGGCAACCTGTGCCGCTGCGGCGGGTACAACCAGATCTGCGGCGCCGTCGCGACGGCACGCCGCGGGTCGAGCGGCGACTCATGACCGAGTCCACGCCCCGGATCGGCGTCTCGGCCCGGCGGGTCGGCGGCGAAGAGCGCGTGACCGGCAGGCAGCGCTACGTCGGCGACATCGGGCTCGAGGGCATGCTGCACGTCAAGCTCGTCCACCTCGATTGCGCCCGCGCGCGGATCGGCTCGGTCGACGCCTCCGCCGCGTTGGCGCTGCCGGGCGTGGTCGCGGTGGTGACCGCCGACGACCTGCCGCAGCCGATGCCGCGCTTCGGACCCGGTCACCCCGACCGCCCGCTCATGGCGGTGGGCGAGACGAAGTTCCACGGGGAACCGGTCGCCGTTGTCATCGCCCAGACGCTCGAGGTCGCCCGCGAAGCGGCGCGCCTGGTCCGGGTCGATCACGAGGAGCTGCCCGCGGTGCTGAGCGTCGGCCAGGCGCTCGACGCCGGGTCGCCGCTCGTCCGCGAGCCCGAGCTGCGCCCCGCCGACGACCCGCTCCGCGAGACGAACACGCTCACCGAGTGGCATTTCGGCTGGGGCGACGTCGACGCCGCCGAGGCCGACGAGGTCGTCGAGCAGACGTACCGCGCTGCCTCGACCACGCACTTCGCGATCGAGCCGCACGCGTTCATGGCCGCGCCGGACGGCGATGGAGTCGCCATCTGGAGCTCGATCCAGCATCCATACGTGCTCCAGCGTGTCGTGGCCGGGACGCTCGGCCTGCCGCTGTCGAAGGTGCGCGTCCACGCGCCCGATCCCGGCGGGGGGTTCGGCGGGAAGCAGCACGCCAAGTTCGAGCCGCTCCTGGCGCTGCTGGCGCTGCGCATCGGCCGGCCGTTGCGGCTGGCCCTGACGCTCGAGGAGACGTTCCAGGCGGTGCGCTCGCCGACCTTCGAGATCCGGATGCGCACCGGCTTTCGCCGCGACGGCTCGATCACCTTCCAGGACATCGTCAGCAACGGGCTGCTCGGCGCGTACGCCGACATCGGCTACCGGGTCGTCTCGAAGAGCAGCTATCTCGCCTGCGGGCCGTACCGGGTGCCCGATGCGCGCATCCTCGTCCGCGCTCTCCTGTCGCACACGCCGCCGGCCACCGCGCTGCGCGGCTTCGGCAGCCCGCAGATGGCCTGGGCGTTCGAGTCGCAGATGGACGAGGCGGCGCGCCGGCTGGGGATCGATCGGCTCGAGATCCGGCTTCGCAACCTGGCGCAGCGCGGCGAGGAGATCGTGCGTGGCGCCGGCGACACGCCGTGCGACGGCGACTGGGCCCAGACGGTCCGGAAGGCCGCCGATTGGATCGGCTGGGGCAGACCGATGCCCCCCGGGCATGGCCGAGGCCTGGCGGTCGGCATCAAGTCGTCGGCCACGACCGGCGCGTCGTACGCCATCGTGCGGCTGCTCGTCGACGGCAGCGTGGTCGTCCTGTCGGGGACCTCGGACATGGGGCAGGGCGCGCGCACCGTGCTGGCCCAGGTCGCCGCAGAGGAGCTCGGCGTGGCGGTCGATGCGGTGAGCGTGGTGATGGGTGACACCTCGGTGGCGCCGTACGACATGCAGACCTCGGCCAGCCGCTCGACGGTGTTCATGGGCACCGCGGTCCAGAACTCGTGCCGCGACATCAAGGACCAGCTGCGCGAGATGGCGGCCGCGGTGTTCGCGGCGCCGCTCGAGGAGGTCGAACTCGGCGACGGCGTGGTGCGGTTGGCCGGCCGGGAGGTGCCGTTCGGCGAGGTGATGCAGGCCTCCTTCGGACCGATGCTCGGCGAGGTGATCGGGACCGGCACGCGACGCGGCGCCTTCCGTTCCGAGCACCCGCTCGGCGGCAACGCGGCGTTCTACGAGTTCAGCTGCACCGCCTCGGAGGTCACCGTCGACGAGGAGACCGGCGAGGTGCGCCTGCTGCGACACGTCACCGTCGCCGACGTCGGCAAGGCGCTGAACCCGACCCACGTCGCCATGCAGGACGAGGGAGCCGCGATGATGGGCATCGGTCAGACCCTGATGGAGCACCTGCTCTTCGATGAGCAGAGCGGCCGGATCCTGAACCTCGGCGCGCTCGACTACCGCATCGTGACGACCAAAGACGTCCCCGTGGAGATGGCCTCGCTCACCGTCGAGAACGGCGACGGGCCGGGTCCCTACGGCGCGAAGGGAACGGGGGAGAGCGGCCTGCTGTCGACCGCGCCGGCGATCGCGTCGGCGGTCAACGACGCGACCGGCGTGGTGATCACCGAGATTCCGCTCACTCCGGAGCGGGTGTGGCAGGCGCTGCGGGAACGCCGCTAGGGCGCCGAGCGTTCCGCCCCGCCCATCAACCATCGCGCGCGCAGGGGGGCAGCGCGCAGCCAGGCCCGCAGCCAGCGGGTGGCTCTATCGGAGAACGTGTGAGGCTGCCAGCCGCTTCGTTCGCTGGGAGCGCCAGCCGGTGGCTCGATTGACGGCCGAACGGTCCATCGGGCCTCACAAGCGGGGGCGACCGGCACCTCGTTCGCTGATAGAGCCACGGGCTGGCTCCCGGCCGCGAAATGCCCTCCCGGTCATCCCCGCCCACGCGTTACTCGGTCAGCGGCACCACGAAGCGCTGCCGGGCGCTGAAGCGCAGATGGTCGACGTAGCCTGCGGCGCGCGCCGCGGCCACCACCTCGTCGTGACCCCACGCCGCCTGCTCGGGGAGATGCGCGTCGCTGGCCAGCGTGATCGGCACGCCGGCGGCGTGGAACAGCTGGAGGAACGCGGGAGCGGGGTAGACCTCGGCCGCCTGGCGACGCAGGCCGCCGCTCGAGACCTCGATCGCCGTGCCGGTCCGGGCTGCGGCCGCGACCACCGGCTCGTAGAGCGGCGTCAGGTCCCCGTCAGGCACGAACCCGGCGACCTTGATGACGTCGGCGTGTCCGAGCACGTCGACCATGCCGCTGGCCGCCAGGGCGGTCTCGAGCGCGAAGTACTCGTCGAACGCCACCCCGACGCCGCGGCGCAGGTACTCCTCGGGCGCGTTCGGTCCCATGAAGCGCCACGCGCCGATCCAGTGGATCGAGCCGACCAGGTAGTCGAACGGATAGCCGGCCAGCAGCTCGAGGACCCGCTCCTCGGTGCCCGGGACGAAATCGACCTCGAGCCCGAGCTTCACCGGCAGGCCGCGCGACTTGGCGTCCTGGATCAGCTCGACGTAACGGTCCAGCGAAAGCGTGCGCTCGACCCGCAGGCTCTCGGCCATCTGCTCGACGAGCACCGGGTTCGGATCGTTCTTCCAGTCCGATCCGAGCACCGGCTCGGACTCGACACATCGGTACAGGTGCTCGGTGAAGCCAAGCTCGGTCACGCCGCGCGCCAGCGCGGCCTCGACGTAGCGGTCGATGTAGTCGGCGGGGTAGTCGTTCGGCCGCCGACCGTCGGGCATCGGTCCGTGCGGCAGAAGGTGCAGGTGGTAGTCGCTCACCTCGTGCGGAAGCCCGCGCTGAGCTGGTCCCACAGCGCGCCGGCGTTGTGCCGCTGGATGTAGTCCATCATGTATTCCTGACCGATGTCGACCGGGTAGCGGTCGGCGAAGTTGACGCGAGCGATCGTCTCGTCGCGTGACCAGCCGTTGGCCACGGCATCGGCCACGGCGGCCTTCCAATCGAGCAGCACCGCCTTCTGCGTGGCGAGGTAACCGGTGGTGGTGACCGGCCCGTGCCCTGGGACCACGCGGTCGACGTCGAGCGTGGCGATCCGGTCGAGCGCCGCGAGCCACTGCTCGACGTCGGACGACATGAGCCAGGTCTGGACCTCGGAAAAGACGGTGTCGCCGGTGAACACGGTCCGCTCCTCGGGGACGTGCACGGCGACCTGTCCGGGAGTGTGCCCGGGGGTGTGGATCAGCTCGAAGGTGTGCTCGCCGACGTGGAGCGTCACGTCGCCGGTGAAGACGATCCGTCCGCGGTTCATGTCCTGCTCGTACACGTCGCGCTCGGGGAAGATCGCCGCGGCGTCCGGATCATCGGTCGGGATCGCCTCGGCGGCGTAGGCGTACGGGTCGAGGATCGCGCCGACGACCATGAAGTTGTCGGCCACGCCGCGGTGGTGGATCACCGGGCCAGCGCCCTTGAAGTAGTAGTTGCCGAAGATGTGGTCGACGTGGTGCTCGGTATTGACCACGTAGCGAATCGGCCCATGTGATTCGGCTTCCGCGCGCATGGCCACGGCGCGGGTGGGGAGCTGCGGCGTGTCGATCACCACCACGCCATCCGCCGTGGTGACGTAGCTCGGATTGCAGCCGCGGATGTCGATGGCGGTGCGGACGTTCGGCGTGAGCTGCTGCATGGGTGCGTGCTGCGGCGCGCTACTGCGTCGCGGTCAGGCCGCCGTCCAGGGTCAGGATCTGGCCCGTCACGAACGACGACGCGTCGGAGCAGAAGAAGAGCAGGGCACCGACGAGGTCATCGGTGTCGGCGATGCGCCCGATCGGGATTCGCTTCAGCAGGTTGGTGCGGAACTCCTCGTCGGCCAGCAGGGTCTCGACCTGCGGCGTGGCCACGAAGGTGGGCGCGATGGCGTTGACCGTGATGCCGTGCTTGGCCCACTCGGTGGCCTGCTGCCGGGTCAGCGCGTTGATCGCGCCCTTGGCGGCGACGTACGCCGAGAAGCCCTGGTTGATGCCGAGCTGGCCGCGCACCGAGCTGATGTGCAGGATGCGGCCGCCCCGGCCGCCGGCGATCATCGCTCGCGCAGCCGCCTGGGTGATGAGCAGGTCACTGCGCAGGTTGAGATCCATGATCCGATCCCACTCGTCCTGCGGGTACGCCTCGGCATCGTAGAGTGCGGTGCCGGCGCCGCCGCCGACGGCGGTGACCAGCGCATCGACCCGTCCGAAGCGCTCCACGGTCCGCTCGATGGCGCGGTCGGCGTCCTCCTTGCGCACCAGGTCGGCGTTGACCAGCAGCGCCTCCGATCCTGCCTCGGAGATCGCCTCGGCGATGTCGCCCGCCTGCTCGGCGGAGCGTCCGACCACCGCAACACGCGCTCCGGCACCGGCGAAGGCGACCGACAGCCGGCGGCCGATGCCCCCGGTTCCGCCGGATACCACGGCAACGCGACCGTCGAGGCGAAAGCGGGCGAGTTCGTCCATATCATCGATTATCGAGGATCCCTTGCAAGAGGGTCAAGAAACGCGGGAGAATCAGGCCTGCAGCGTTGCGACCACCCGGGCGGAGTCCGACGCGGCGAGGCGCCGACGGTAATCCTTTGCAACGGAGGTTGTGATGGCGGAACCAGCAGACGTCGTGATCATCGGCGCCGGAGCCTCCGGCGGGGTCGTCGCCAGACGGCTGGCGGAAGCCGGGTACCACGTCGTCTGCCTCGAGCAGGGGGACTGGCACGACAAGGGCGAGTACCGCGGCGTCCACCTCGACTGGGAGCTGACCGCGCGCAAGCAATGGGCCACCAGCCCGAACGTGCGCGGCCTCGAGGAGGACTACCCGGTCGTCGAGAACTCGCCGGTCTCGCCGCTCATGTTCAACGGCGTCGGCGGCTCGATGATCCTGTTCGCCGGTGCGTGGCCGCGCATGCTGCCATCGGACTTCCGGGTGCGCTCGCTGGACGGCATCGCCGACGATTGGCCGCTCACCTACGACGAGCTGGCGCCGTACTACCGTCAGACCGATCGCGACTTCGGCGTCTCCGGCCTGGGCGGCGACCCGGCCTATCCGCCTGACCCCGAGGATCCGCCGCTGCCTCCGCTGCCGATCGGGGCGGCCGGCATGAAGGTCGCCCGCGCCCACGCGCGCCTGGGCTGGCACTGGTGGCCGGAGTTCAACTCGATCCTGTCCGCGCCGTACGACGGCCGGCGGCCCTGCGTCCAGCGCAGCACCTGCCAGTCCGGTTGCAATGAGGGGGCCAAGGCCTCGACCGACCTGACGCACTGGCCCAAGGCGATCGCGCGCGGCGCCCGGCTGGTCACCGGTGCTCGGGTGCGGCGCATCGAGACGAATGCCCGGGGCCTGGCCACCGGGGCGACCTGGGTCGATCGCGACGGCGGCGAGCACTTCGAGCCGGCGAAGGTGGTCGTCATGGCAGCCAATGCCATCGGCACCGCGCGGCTGCTGCTGCTCTCCTCCGACTCGCGCAGCCCCGACGGGCTGGCGAACTCCTCCGGGCTGGTCGGGAAGCGGCTGATGATGCACCCGTTCGCCAACGTGGCCGGGCTGTTCGAGGAGCCGCTCATGAGCTGGCAGGGCCAGTTCGGCGACCTCATCGAGTCGCTCGAGTTCTACGAGACCGACGAGCGTCGTGGCTTCGTGCGAGGTGCGCGCTGGGGCCTGGCGCCGACCGGCGGACCGATCAACGCCGCGCTGCCCAGCCGGGCGGGCACCCAGGTCTGGGGGCCCGATCACCACCTTCATCTGCGCTCGCACCTCGGCCACGGTGCCAACTGGGGTCTCTTCGGCGAGGATCTGCCGGACGAGGCAAACCGCGTGACGCTGTCGTCGACGGTGACCGACTCGTCCGGGATCGCGGCGCCGCAGATCGACTACGCCATGAGCGAGAACTCGCGCAGGATGCTCGACTTCCACATCGAGCGCGCCACCGAGTCGCTCACCGAGGCCGGCGCCTACAAGGTCGAGGTCGACCGCTTGATGCGCTACTCCGGCTGGCATCTGCTCGGGACCGCACGGATGGGCGACGACCCGGCGACCTCGGTGGTCGACCGCTGGAATCGGGCGCACGACGTCCCGAACCTGTACGTCGTCGACGGCAGCTGCTTCGTCACCTCCAGCGGCGTCAATCCGACGTCGACGATCGTCGCCCTGGCCCTGCGCGCGGCGGAGCACATGATCGAAACGCGCTTCGAGCAGCAGGTGCCGGCATGACGGCCATGAACCTTCCCGGCACCGATGCGACCGGGCGCGACCACGGCGCCATGCCGGTGGCCGACCCGCTCGCCGCGCTCGACGCCGAGCAGCGGGCCGCCTTCAGCGCGATCGCGGAGCACCTCATTCCGGCCGCGCACGGCATGCCCTCCGCCGCGGAGGTGGTCAACGAGCAGCGGCTGCGCTTCGTGCTGCTCGCCAGACCGGATCTGCTCGAGCAGTTCGCGGCGGCACTGCGGCCGGAACTTGGGACCGATCCCCAGGCGCGGCTCGACGCGCTCGCCGAGTCCGATCCTGGAGCGCTGGCCGCACTGCAGCTGGTCCTGGTCGGCGGCTATTACACCGACCGCCAGGTTCGCCAACTGATCGGCTACCCGGGTCAGATGGCGATTGAGGTGCGCGCCTGGGAGGTGCCGCCCTATATCGAGGAAGGGCTGGTCGACGCGGCGCTGGCGCGCGGACCGGTCTGGCGCGACCCGGTCACCGGGCAGCGTGCCGTCGTGGACGGTGCGCCGCGCGCCTACGCGGAGCGATACGACTCGAGCGCCGGCCCGGCGGCCGCCGCTGAGCACGAAGGAGGACAAGATGGTCGCGATCACCCCTGAGTCGCTCGGCGAGACGGGCGGTGCGAGCTGGCTCGACGCGTTCCTCGCCGGCTGGCAACCGGGGAGCGGCGGTACTCGCGACGTTCGCGAGCCGGCGACGGGTCGTGCGCTCCTCTCGATGGCGGACTCGACCGTCGACGAGGTGGGTGCCGCCGCGGCGCGCGCGGCGGCCGCCCAGGTGGAATGGGCCGAGACGAACTACCAGGAGCGTGCGGCGATCCTGCGCCGAGCGGCCGACATCTACGAGGCGCATCGGTCCGAGTTCGGCGCGTGGACCCAGCGTGAGACCGGCGCGCACTACAACAAGATGCACCACGAGCAGAACTTCACCGTGCAGGAGCTGCTCAACGCCTCGACCATGCCGTCGCAGCCGTACGGCTCGCTCATGCCCTCGGCGGTCGGTCGGCTCTCGATCGCCAGGCGCGTGCCCCTCGGCGTCATCGGCGCGATCACGCCCTGGAACTCGCCGAGCGTGCTCGGCATGCGCGTCGTGGCTCCGGCCCTTGCGCTCGGCAACGCAGTGATCCTCAAGCCGGATCCGCAGACTCCGGTGTGCGGCGGCGCCATGTTCGCGGCGATCTTCGCCGAGGCCGGCCTGCCCGACGGCCTGCTGCAGATCGTGGTGGGCGACGCGGAGGTCGGCGAGGCGCTGGTCACCGACCCGAACGTCGCGATGGTCTCGTTCACCGGTTCGACCGAGGTGGGACGCCGCGTCGGGGCGCTCGCCGGAGGCCTGCTCAAGAAGGTGTCGCTCGAGCTGGGCGGCAACAACGCCTTCGTCATCCTCGACGATGCCGATCTGCAGGCCGCCGCATCGGCCGGCGCCTACTCGGCGTTCCAGTTCCAGGGCCAGGTCTGCTTCGCGGTCGGCCGCCACATCGTGCATCGCTCGGTCGCCGACGAGTACGTCGAGCTCCTGGCGTCGAAGGCGAAGCGCCTGCGCCTGGGCGATCCCTACCGGGACGACGTCGACCTCGGGCCGATCGTCAACGAGCAGCAGCTCCGGCGCGTCGACGACATCGTCCAGCGCTCGGTCGAGCGCGGCGCGCGCCTAGCGGCGGGCGGCAGCCACCAGGGGCTCTTCTACCAGCCGACCGTGCTTGCCGGCATCACCACCGAGTCACCGGCGTGGACCGACGAGATCTTCGGTCCGGTCGCGCCGGTCATCACCTTCGAGAGCGATGACGAGGCGGTCTCGCTGGCCAATGCGACCGACTACGGCCTGTCGGCCGGCGTCTATTGCCGATCGATCTCGCGCGGCCTGGCCGTCGCGAACCGGATCAAGGCGGGCATGGTCCATGTCAACGATCAGACCGTGAACGACGAGGCGATCGTGCCGTTCGGCGGCATGGGCGTCTCGGGCAACGGCGGGCGCTTCGGCGGCCTCGCGAACTACGAGGAGTTCAGCCAGTGGCAGTGGCTCACCGTTCGCGATGAAGGCAAGCTCTATCCGGCGCCGTACTGAGCGCACGGTGGGAGCAGCAGTCCGTCAGGCGGCGCGCATGTTGGAACCGAGCCGGCGCACGGCGAGGAGGCACAGGATCGCGCTGGCCGCGGCCAGGATCCAGAAGGCCACGTCGAACGAGCCGGTTGCGTCGCGGACCCAGCCGAGCAGCGCCGGCGCCACCGCCGCGAGCCCGAAGCCGCCGGCCAGCATCATCGCGGCATGCCCAGCGACCCGGTCCTGGCCGACATCGATCGGCATCGTCATCGACAGCGGGAAGAGGGCACCGAGCGCCAGGCCGCCGACGATGACCCAGACGACGACCGCGGCCGGCACGAGCTCGATTCCGGCGATCGCCAGGGTGGTGATGACGCCAGCCACCAGGATGTACCGATGCCGGCTGGTCGCCCGGTCGGAGAGCCACGGGATCGTCAGCGTGGCCGGCAGGCAGGAGAGGTTGAGGATCGCGACCAGCCGTCCCGCGCTCTCCTCCGTCCAGCCCGCGTCGACGAACGCCGTCGGCAGCCAGGTGATCAACCCGTAGTAGCACAGCGAGTGGAGGGCAAAGATGGCGGTCATTCGCCAGGCAGCGGTCGATCCCCACGGGATGCGCGGTCGCTCTGCCGCGCTCGGCATCCGCGGCAGTGAGCGGGTCGTGGCCAGCCAGCCGGCGAGGATGAACGCGACGCCGACCGAGAAGACCGCCAGCGCGAAGCGCCAGTCGACGAGGATTGCCAGCGGCGCGGCGGTCGCGGCCGCGATGGCGGCGCCGGTCTGGATGCCGCCGCTGTACAGGCCGGTGGCGAAGCCGGTGCGCGCCGGGACCATGATCCGCACCGCGCGCGGCAGGAGCGCCCCGCCGACCGCGATGCCGATCCCGATGCCGATGGTTGCCACCAGGATCAGCGCGTACGAGGGCGCCAGCGCCCGCAGGACGCCGAAGATCGTGATGGTGGCCAGCGCGCCGGTCATCGCATTGCGCAGCCCGATCCGATGCGCCAGGCGAACCGCCGGCAACGCGAAGAGCGCCATGCACAGCACCGGCACCGTGGTCAGCAGCCCGGCGAGCGTATGGGACACGCCCAGATCGCCCTGTATCGCGGGCAGCAGCGGCCCGAGGCCGACCAGCTGGGGTCGCAGCGCGAGCGCCGCGATCAGCAGCGCGGCAAGCGGACGGAAGCTCGTCGCCCCGACGGCGACCCGTGGCACAGTGCCGACGTCTGGGTTCGCAAGCTCGCGCAAGACCGGCGTGGATACCTCGAAGAAAAGCGTTTCCATCCGCGGGCGTAGACGCTATCCTACCGCCGTTCCACGCCCTGAACGCCACGTCTGGGGGACCTCGACAACACAAGGAGGTGGATGAGAGACTGCCGCGTCGTTGGGGGAGAGAGATACGGAGGATTTGGCGACTGATGTTGAGTAAGACACGAGTCAGGACCCTGAGCGCCGTGCTGGCTGTCGGGTTGCTGACGGTTGCTTGCGGGGGCGGGCAGGGCTCGTCCTCACCCACCGCGTCGGGGTCGACCCCGGCGAGCGGTGGCACGTCCGGCGGCACGTATGCGCTGGGCTACTCCAACGGCGGTGGCGTCGGCAACGGGTTCCGCGAGGAGCAGGTCTGCACCGCCAAGGCGCAGGCGCTCGTCTCGGATGACGTCTCCAAGCTGACCACCATCCACCGCAACACCGATGCGGCCGGCCAGCTCTCCGACATCCGCGACCTGATCGCCGCGGGCGTCAACGCCATCGTGTTCAACCCGAATGATCCTGCCGCCCTCAACCCGGCGCTCGAGGAAGCGCATGCGGCCGGCATCAAGACCGTATCGGTCGACGCGTACGTCACCGATCCGAACACCTACAACCTGTACAACAACCAGGTGAAGTACGCCGAGCTCGGCGCCAAGTGGCTGTTCGACAAGCTCGGCGGCAAGGGCACCGTCTACTACATGCGCGGTCTCGCGGGCAACTCGGCCGACAGCGACCGCGACAAGGGCTTCAAGAACGTCCTGAAGGACTACCCGGACATCAAGATCGTCCCGAACGAGGAAGGCGTCTTCACCGGCTGGGATCCGGCAACCACGACCCAGCTGATCAACGACTTCATCGCAAGCGGGCAGTACGACCAGATCAACGGCATCTGGACGTCCGGCATGGACTCGCAGGTCGTCGACGCGGTGAAGGCCGCCGGCAAGAAGTACGTGCCGATCGTCGGCGCGGACCTCGGCGCATTCGTCGGCCAGCTGCTGAACCCGACCGACTATCCGGGCCTCGAGGGCGCGGCGGTGACCAACACCGCGGCCGTCGGCGGCGCCGGCATCACGCTCGCGCTGAAGCTGCTGAAGGGCGAATCGGTCCAGACCGATCCGTCGGCCAGCCAGCCGAACACCGTGCTGCTCGACCCCGTCATCGCTGACAACACCAGTGACGAGGGCAAGAGCACGCTCAAGTCATGGCAGGTCGATGGCCTCGATCCGCTGTGGCCGCTGGGCCTGAAGGTCGAGGGCTGGACCTCGTACACGCCGGAGCAGGCGATCGCCTGCAAGGGCCCGGGCGAGTAACGGGCCGACCAGGCCCCGGAACACGAGTGGGAAGGTCCGCCGCGGACCTTCCCACTTCACCCACCCGATGACCTCCACGGAACGCGCGCCGCTGCTCGAGGCGACCGATGTCGTCAAGAGCTACGGCGCGGTCACCGCCCTGCGGGGCGCATCGCTGTCGGTGCTGCCCGGCGAAGTGCACGCCCTGATGGGCGCCAACGGCGCCGGCAAGAGCACGTTCGTCAAGATCCTGACCGGCGCCGTTCGGCCGGACGGCGGCCGCATCCTGGTCCGCGGCCGCGAGCGGCGCGCGCATTCGCCGGCCGAGGCGCGGCGCCACGGGGTCGTATCGGTCTACCAGGAACCCGCACTCATCCCGGACCTCGACATCCGCGACAACCTGCGCCTGACCCGCACGCCGCTCGAGCCGTTCCGCGGCTGGCTGGCGAAGCTCGGCCTGCCGGAGATCAACCTGTCGAGCCCGGCGCGGCGCCTGCCGCTGGCATCGCTGCGCATCATCGACCTGGCGCGTGCGCTGGCGATCGAGCCGGACGTGCTGCTGCTCGACGAGATCACCGCGGCGCTGCCGGCCAACTTCACCGAGCGCGTGCTCGACGTGGTCAACTCGCACCGCGGCGGCGAACGCTCGATCATCTTCATCTCACACCGCATGACCGAGATCGGCACGATCTGCGACCGCGCCACCGTGCTGCGCGAGGGCCAGACCGTCGGTGTCGTCGAGATGGCGACCGCCGGCGCCGACGACCGGATCGTCGAGCTGATGCTCGGCCAGATCGAGGCGATGCCCGCCCGCCTCGTGGCGGGTGCCGCGGGCCACGGAGACGTCACGCCGCGCCTCTCGGCGCGCGGGCTGCGGCAGGGCAGCAAGCTCTCCGACGCGAGCTTCGACCTCTACGCCGGCGAGGTGCTCGGCGTTGTGGCACTCGAAGGGCAGGGCCAGGACGAGCTGTTCGACGTCCTCTCCGGATCGGTGCGGGCCGATGGCGGCGAGCTGCTGGTGGACGGTCGGCCGGTGAGCTTCCGGCATCCCGCCGACGCCATCAGCAGCGGGATCGTCTTCGTGCCCGCGGATCGCGCGGAGGCGCTGCTCATGCAACGCTCCGTGCGAGAGAACATCGGCCTGCCGCTGATCACCGGCCTGCGTCACTGGGGACTGATCCCGGCTCGCCGCGAGGAGCGGCAGGTGAGGGAGTCGATCGAGACGCTGCAGATCGACACGCGGGCGCAGCGCGAGGTCCGCCGGCTGTCGGGCGGGAACCAGCAGAAGGTGACGATCGCGCGCTGGGTCGCCGGCGGAGTCAGCACCATGCTGTGCTTCGATCCGACGCGGGGCATCGACATTCGGACCAAGCAGCAGATCTACCGGCTGCTGCGCGACCTCGCGGAGGCGGGCGCGGCCGTCCTGCTGAACACCTCCGAGCTCAAGGAGGTCCAGCTCGTGTGTGACCGCGCGATCGTCCTGTTCAATGGGCGGGTGGTGGGCGAAGTCGATGCGGCACACGCCGACGAGGCGACCTTGCTGCGCGCGGCGCACAACCTCGGGCCGCAGCATGCGGCGGCAGCGTCGGCGGCCGGCATGGTCGCGGCGGACGCATGACGGCGATCAGCGGCCGCGTCGGCTCGCTTCGCTCCGGCCCGCGCGAGCTGGCGGTCGGCTGGGTGCGCCGCAACGGCTGGACCGCCGGTCTCATCGTGTTCCTCGCGGCGCTGCTCCTGTTCACCAAGCTCATCCAGCCGAACTACGGGATCCCCGGCCTGCAGGGCCTCGCGATCTCGGTGCTGCCCCTGGCCCTTGCCGCCGTCGCGCAGGCGGTCGTCGTCATCGCCGGCGGCCTGGACCTGTCGATCGGCTCGCTCATGGCGCTCACCAGCGTGATCAGCGCCACGCTGATGCAGGGCCAGAGCCCCGAGGTCGCGGTGCTGATCGTCATCGGCGTCCTGCTGCTCGGCCTGGTGCTGGGAGCGATCAACGGCGGGCTGGTGGTGCTGACCAAGGTGCCCGACATTGTCGTCACGTTGGCGATGCTGTACGTCTGGGCCGGCTTCGCGCTGCTCGTGCGGCCGGCACCCGGTGGCGAGGCCGCCGACTGGCTGCGCCAGCTCGTCCTCGGCTCGTTCGTCTTCGACTGGCTGCCGAAGGCGGCGGTGGTGCTGGTCGTGGTCGTCGCGCTGGTCTGGGTGCCGGTCGTCCGCTCGAGGCTCGGGCTGTCGATCTATGCCGTCGGCAGCAACGCGCTGGCTGCGTTCCGCAGCGGCGTGTCGGTCGAGCGCACGAAGTTCCTGGCGTACGTGCTTGCCGGGCTCTTCGCCGCGCTTGCGGGGCTGTCGCTGACCGCGAGCACTGGGATCGGCACGCCGGTGCCCGGGCCGTACACGCTCATGAGCGTCGCCGCGGTGGTGCTCGGCGGCGTGAGCCTGGCGGGAGGTCGGGGGGGCCTGTTCGGGACGCTGGTCGCCGTCGTCATCCTGCAGCTCATTCGTACCGACATGACGTTCCTGAGCGTGAACACCAACCTGGCCGTCGTGGCGCAGGGCGTCATCCTCATCGTGGTGGTCATGGTCGGCAGCCTGATCCAGATGCGGAGGAGCCGCGTGTGACCGAGGCAGTTCACGGCCTGCCGATCCGCGGCCAGGCGTCCTGGCGTCGCACGCTTCGCGACCGGCCGATCATTCCCCTGCTGATCCTGCTCGCGCTGCTGGTGCTCGCGATCCAGATCGCGCAGCCCGGGGTGGTCGGGCCGGCCTGGGCCGGCTACGTGCTGCGCCAGGCGATCCCGCTGGCGATCCTGGCGGGCTGCCAGACCATCGTGATGCTGACCGCCGGCATCGACCTGTCGGTCGGGGCGATCGCCTCGATGGCGGGCTTCCTGGTGGCCACGCTGGTCGCCGGCCAGGGGCTGCCGATCGCCATCCTGGCCGCCCTCGTCGCCGCGGCGCTGGCGGGCTTCGTCAACGGCATCGGCGTCGGCGTCTTCCGCGTCCACCCGCTGATCATGACCCTCGGCATGAGCCTGGTGGTGCTCGGCTTCGCCAATGTCTGGCAGCTGATGATGGTTCAGACGGGGTCCGGCGTGCCGGCGGAGCTGCGGACGATCGGCTCCGGGACGATCTCCGGCATCGTGCCGATGAGCCTGTTCGTGTTCGTGCCGGTCGCCCTGATCATCCTGTTCGGGCTGCGCACCACCGGGTTCGGCCGCCTGCTGTACGCCATCGGCGACAATCCGATCGCGGCACGCCTCTCCGGCGCGCGGTCGTGGAAGGTGCTCACCGCGCTGTACATCATCTCGGCGCTGCTGGCCGCGATCGCGGGCTTCCTGGTCACCGGCCTGACGAACACCGCGAGCGTCACGCTGGCCGATTCGCTGGTGCTGCCCTCGGTCGCCGCCGCGGTCATCGGCGGGACGTCGATCTTCGGCGGCCGCGGCGGCTACGGCGGGACGATCGTGGGCGCGCTGATCCTCACCGTCCTGGCCGCACTGCTCACCATCCTGCACCTGCCCGAGCCGACGCGGCAGATCGTCTACGGCGCGCTCATCGTGCTCGTCGCCGCGGCCTACACCAAGGTCACCCTGGAGAGCTAGCCGAACCCGTCCGGCTCAGCGCGGCGGCATCGCCTCGAAGCTGGCGTCGATCTCGCCGAGGACCCGCACCGTGGCATTCGTGACCACGCTGAGGTAGCGCTCGCCGAACTCCGCCGTCGCCTCGCGCGCGTCGCCCCACGTGCCGGAGTGCGAGGCGCGGTACACCGACCCGGGCGTCGAGAAGAAGAAGGCGGTGTGCACCGGCGCCTGGTTGGTGACGTCGGGGAACGGCGGCATCTCGGCGTTGGCGGCGTCCATGTCGACCAGCTCCGGATCGATGGCCAGCACCGCCGAGATCTCCCCGCGGTTGGCATGCAGGCCGGTCGACGGGCCGAAGAACTCCGACGCCTCCTCGGCGCTCATCCCGTCCCAGTAGTTGATCGGGAAGGCCTGCACGCCGGTCGGCAGCCGGGACGCCGCATTGGCACACGCATAGGCGATCGCGTAGGTGTTGTCGTAGTGGCCGTTGAGGAAGACGATCCGCCTGAAGCCCATGGCGGCGAGCGACGCCGCGACATCCTCGACGAGCGCCATGAAGGTCGGGATGCGCAGATGCGCGACGCCGGTGAACCCGACGTGCGGGTACGAGAGCCCGTAGTTGATCGACGGTGCGATCGCGGCGCCGATGCGCTCCGCCACCCGCCGGGCGACCTCCGTCGGCACCAGCACGTCGGTCAGGAGCGGGCCGTGCGGCCCGTGCTGCTCGGTCGAGCCGGTCGGGACCAGCACGGTGCCGTGCTCGGCCACGAACGCCTCGACCTCGCGATTGGTCATCTCCCCGAGGAACGCGGTCGCGCGCTTCATCCGGTCGAATCCTCCTGTGCGGCTCAGTACGCGCCGCTGTCGTCGACGCCGCCGCTGGCCGCGGTCGCCGCGACGGTCGAGCCCGCCTTGCGAGCGCGGAAGTCGTCGATGATCGTCTTCGTCGCCGTCGCGCCGATGCGGGTGACGCCGAGTGCCATGACCTCGAGCAGCGCGTCGAGCGTCCGGACGCCGCCGGCCGCCTTGATCCGGACGTGCGGCGAGGTGTTGGCGCGCATGAGGCGCAGGTCGTGGTGCGTGGCGCCGCTCGGCGCGTAGCCGGTCGAGGTCTTCACGAAGTCGGCGCCGGCCGCCTCGGAGAGATGGCAGGCACGGATCTTCTCGTCGTCGGTGAGGTAGGCGTTCTCGAAGATCACCTTGACGATCGCGCCGCGCGCATGCGCGACGTCGACGACCGCCGCGATATCGGCCTGCACGTCGTCATCGCGCCCCGACTTCAGCGCGCCGATCGGCAGCACCATGTCGAGCTCGGTGGCGCCGTCGTCGAGCGCGTGCTGTGCCTCGAAGACCTTCGTGGCGGTCAGATGGTTGCCATGCGGGAAGCCGACCGTGGCCGCGATGCCCACATCGGTTCCGGCCAGCAGCTCGCGCGCTCGCGCGACATCGGCCGGTCGCACGCAGACGGTCGCGACGTCGTACTCGACCGCCAGGCGGCAGCCGTCGGCGATGAACGCGTCGTCGAGCTCAGGGCGCAGCAGCGAATGGTCGATCGTCTTGGCGATGTCTCGCTCGGTCAGGTCCGCGATCGAGAGCGGTGTCACGTCGCTCACTTGATGTACGGCCGCAGGATGTCGCGGGCCAGCAGGAAGCCGCGCTTCACCAGCTCGTCCGTTCCCTCGAAGTCGCGGTCCTCGTGCTCGATGATGACGTCGCCGTCGTAGCCGGCGCGCCAGAGTGCCGAGAAGATGTCGGCCCAGTTCGCGTCGCCCAGCCCCGGCAGCCGCGGGATCTGCCAGCCGATGCCACCCGACAGCGTGCCGCGCTCGTACAGGCCGTCCCAGTCGATCTGCACGTCCTTGGCCTGCACGTGGAGGATGTTCGGCCCGAACTCCCGGATGAAGCGCGGCTGGTCGATCATCAACCAGACGAGATGCGAGGGGTCGTAGTTCAGGCCGACCACGTCGCCCCACTCGCCGATGATCCGGCGCCAGATGTACGGCGACCAGGCGATGTTGTTGCCCGCCGGCCACTCGTCGCGGGTGAAGATCATGGGGCAGTTCTCGATCGTAATGCGCACGCCGTGGCCTCGTGCGTGATCGACGATCGCCGGCCAGATCTCGAGCGCGGTCTCCCAGTTCTCGTCCACCGACTTCACCGGGTCGCCGCCCATGAACGTGTTGACGAACGGCACGCGCATCTTGGCTGCCGCCTCGATGACGAGCTTGATGTGGGCGATCGCCGCCTCGCGCGTCTCGCGGTCGGGGTGCATCGGGTTCGGATAGAAGCCCAGGCCGGAGATCGTCAGCCCCTTGCTCTCGACCTCGTCCCGGATCTCGCCAGCCTGCTGGTCGGAAAGGTTGGCGACGTCGATGTGCGAGGTGCCGGCGTAGCGGCGCGTCGGCCCCGAGGAGCGTGGCCAGCAGGCGATCTCCAGGCTCTCGAAGCCGCTCGCTGCCGCCCAGTCGGCGACCTCGGGCAGCGGCAGCTCCGGAAATGGTGCGGTCAGGATGCCAAGTCTCATGCAGTCTCCTTGCGACGGGCGGCGGGCGCCACGTCGATCCAGCTTCGGGTCCGTGCGCTCTCGGCGATCGCGTCGCCGATGAGCATCTCGTGGTGGCCGTCCGCGAACGTCGCGTACGGCGGGTCCGCCGACCGGTGGCCGGCGGCGATGTCGGAATAGATCGCCCGGAACAGCGCCGCGAACGTGTCGGCGAAGCCTTCGACGTGGCCGGCCGGCAGCGCCGCGGCCGCCTGGCCGTGGACGCCCATCAACGCCGGGTTCTTGATCAGGACCTCGTTCGCGCCGTCGCGATGCCCGAGCCACAGCTGATCGGGCTGCTCGGAGTCCCAGGCGAGGGACCCCGCCGAGCCGTCGATCTCGTACGTCAGCGAATTCTTGCGGCCCGGGCTGACCTGGCTGATGCTCACCGAGCCGCGCGCGCCGTTGTCGAAGCGCAGCAGGATGTTGGCGACGTCCTCGGTCGCGATTTCGCGCGCCGCCGTCTCCCCGGCGGATGCCGTGAACGTCTCGACCGGCCCCGCCGGCTCCTGGTGCATCGGTACGAAGGTGGCGAGGTCCGCCATGACCGATGCGACGCGCAGCCCGCTGACGTGCGCGACGAGGTCGAGCCAGTGCGAGCCGATGTCGCCGACCGCGCGCAGGGCGCCGCCCCGCTCTGGCAGCAGCCGCCAGTTCCAGTCGGTCTGGTAGAGCAGCCAGTCCTGGAAATAGTGCCCGGTCACCAGCCGCAGCTCGCCCAGCGTTCCGTCGGCCACGACGTCGCGGGCGTGCTGGTTGACCGGGTAGAAGCGGATGTTGAAGTTCACCGCCGCGACGCGATCGGTCGTGGCCGCCAGCTCGACCAGCTCTGCCGACTCGGCCGAGGTCATGGCCAGCGGCTTCTCGCACACGACGTGCTTCCCGGCGCGCAGGACGGCTGCCGCCTGGGCGAAGTGCAGATCGTTCGGTGAGGTCACGTGCACGGCGTCGACCTGTGCGTCGGCCAACAGCTCGTCGAGCGACGCGTAGGCGCGCGGCAGGCCGAGTCGCTCGGCGTTCGCGACGCCACGTTCGGGGGTGCTGGCCAGCACGCCGGTGACCTGCACGCCGATGCGTCGCAGGGCCTCGATGTGGACCGTGCCGATGAATCCGGCACCGATGACCGCCGTTCGAACCGCCGCCACTCCGCGCACCTGTCTAGACAACCTTGCCTGTCGATGGTACCGAGTCACATGGCATCGTGCAGGACCGTTCCCTCGAGCAGCGTCATGGCCACGGTCGCGTCGCCGATCGGTCCCGCGTCGCGATCCAGGATGTCGCGATCGAGGACCACGAGGTCGGCCGACTTCCCCGGCTCGATCGACCCGCACACCGCCTCGAGATGGTTCACGTACGCGGCGCCACTGGTGTACGCGGCGAGCGCCTGCGCGAGTGTCAGCGACTCAGCGGGAACGAGGGCAGGCGCCGCGCGGTTCTCCGGCGAGACGCGGTTCACGGCCGTCTCGACCTCGAGCAGCGCGTTCGGCGTGCTCACCGTCCAGTCGCTGCCGCCGGCCAGGGTCGCCCCGGCGCGGGCCAGGCTGGCGAACGGGTACTGCAGGCCGATCCGTTCCGGCGGCAGGAACGGGATGGTGTAGTCGTCCATCTGGGCGTCGTGGCACGCCCAGTAGGGCTGGATGTTGGCGACCGCGCCGAGCTCGGCGAAGCGTGGGATGTCGACCGGGTCGACGACCTGCAGGTGCGCCAGGTGGTGCCGGTGATCGTTCGCGCCGTTCGCGCGCCGCGCGGCCGCGACGCCGTCGAGCGCGACGCGCACCGCCCGGTCGCCCAGCGCGTGGAAGTGAACCTGGAAGCCGAGCGCGTCGAGCCGCGTCACCGCCTCCGACAGCAGCGCCGGCTCCAGGAAGGTGAGGCCGCGGTTCGACGTCGGCGTGCCGGTCGCGTCGAGATACGGATGCAGCATCGCCGCGGTGAAGTTCTCGGCCACGCCGTCGACCATGATCTTCACCGTATTGCCATCCAGCCGGCCGAGCGTCCCGCGTTCGCGTCGCTCGACGATCGAGTCGACCTGCTCGAGCCCCTGCCGGCGCTCCCACCAGTGCGCCGCGACGACCCGGGCCGTCAGCTCGCCGCGCTCGGCGAGGATGCGGTACGCCTCGAGCTCGAGCGGCTCGACCCATGCGTCCTGGAAGGCAGTGATCCCCAGCCGGTTAAGGTGGGCCTGCCCGAGGCGGATCCCCTCGACGACCTCCTCGAGCGTCGTCTCGGGCAGGAACGCGCGTGCCCGCTCCATCGCGCCCTCGTGGACCGTGCCGGCCGGCGTGCCGTCGCCTTCCCGCTCGATCCGTCCGTCGGGCGGATCGGCAGCCTCGCGGATGTAGCCGACCCGCTCGAGCGCCGGGGTGTTCAGCCAGGCGCGGTGCCCGTCGCGATCGGTGAAGAACGCCGGCCGGCCCGGCACCGCCCGGTCGAGGTCGTGGCGCGCCGGCGTGCCGCCGGGAAATGCCGCCATGTACCAGCCGCTGCCCACGATCCACTCGAGGTTGGGATGGCGCAGGGCGTACGCGCCGATCGCGTCCAGGTAGACGTCGAGCGACGGCGGCAGCTCGTCGAGCGGACAGCGGGTCATCTTCACGCCCGCCGACGAGGGATGGACGTGCGCGTCGCCGAACGACGGGAGCAGCGTTCGGCCACGGAGCTCGATCGTCCGCGTTCGGGCGCCGACCAGCGACGCGACGTCGGCATCGGTGCCGACTGCCAGGATGCGTCCCGCGCCGACGGCGACCGCCGAGGCCGTCGAGCGAGTGGCGTCCATGGTCAGGACGCTGCCGCCCAGGAAGGCGAGGTCGGCATCGGTCATGCGGATGGCTCGTCGCGCGGCGTCGTGCGGATGGGGATGATCGCCAGGCCGCCGGCCACGAAGGTGAGGGCCATGATCCAGAACACCATCGGCAGCCCGGCGACGTCGCCTGCCGCTCCGAGGATGACGCCGAAGACCGCGGTCCACAGCGAGCCGACGCCGAACGCCAGGGTGAAGTACGTCGAGAAGGCCGTGTCACGGACGGCGGGCGGCGCGATGTCGGCCAGGATCGCCTGCAGCTGCGGGCTCTCGACGTAGGCGAACACGCTGATCACCACGATCGCCGCCCAGACGACGGCCAGGTTCGAGCCGGCCAGGACGAAGAGCGCCATGCCGGCGGCGGCGAACAGGTAGGCCGCCAGGATCACCGGCCGTCGACCGATGCGGTCCGACAGCCAGCCGGCGGCCAGCGGCGCGGGCACGCTGCCGAGCAGCAGCACGGTGTACATCCAGCCGATGGTGGTGGTGTCGAGGTGGAGCACCTCGGACAGGTAGAGCGGCACGAACAGGGTGATCACGCCCAGCCCGCGGCCGCCCGCGGCGACCACCGAGGCGAAGTACAGCATCAGCAGGTCGCGATCGCGGAGGACCGATGCAAAGGCGTTGCGCAGCGAGCCATGCGCGCGCGCCGCCTCCCGGTCGGCGCCCGACTCGCGCACGAGGGCGGCGATGGCGATCGCGATGAGGATCGCCGGTACACCGAACAGGACCACCGTGCTGCGCCAGCCGATGCCGGCGATGAGCCAGGTGCCGATCAGCGGCACGGCCAGCGTGCCCACGTTGCCCCCGGCGATGTGGGCGCTGATCGCGAAGCCCCGGCGATGTGGCGGGAACTGCTCGGCGAGCAGCGCGTTGCCGACCGGATGCTGCGGCGAGGCGCCGATCTTCGAGGCGACGTTTGCCGCCGAGAACGCCCCGAAGCTGTGGACGAGGCCCTGCAGCGCCATGCCGCCGCCGAAGACGATGCCGCCGGCGACCAGGATGGCGCGCCGCGAGAAGGCTCGCGTCAGGCCGCTGTAGCCGAGCTGCGCAAGGCCCGAGGTCAGGCTGCCGACCGCGCTGAGGATGGCGATCGCCGCCGCATCGACGTGCATCTCGTCGATGACCTGCAGGTAGACCAGCGGCAGCAGGATCGCCAGGGCGTGGTTGACCGCGTGCGCGCCGGCGAGCAGCCACAGCGTGCGGATCGGGCGCACCGCAGCACCGGCCGCGGGCTGCAGGCTACGGGGAATGGCCACCTCGCGACGTTACGTGATCGGGAGCCGGTCGCGCGGTGGTCAGCCGCATCTCGCGGCGAGCAACGCCGCGCTTCGGGCGAACAGGACCGCCGAAAAGGGGCCATCCGGCCCGATCGCCGCCATGCCCCGGCAAGGGATCCTCGGTCGGGCTCCGGCCGCTTCGCCGGAGTGATTCAGCACGCACCCCGAGGACCGACATCCGTGCCATCCCGATTGCGCCTCTGCCTCCTGCTCCTGCTCGCCGCCACGCTCGCCGCGTGCACTGCCGCACCGCCTGCCGGGCGGATGCCAACCGGACCCGCCAGCGGCGGAATGATGGCGGGCGGATCCGGCAACATGTCGTTCGAGATCCACGCGTCGCCGACCTGCTCGTGCTGCCACGGGTGGACGTCGTACCTCGATGCCGCCGGCGCGCGGACATCGACCGTCGCCGAGCAGGACATGCCCTCGTTCAAGATGGCCCGGGCGGTCCCGCAGGCGCTGTGGAGCTGCCATACGGCGATGATCGGCGGCTACGTCGTCGAGGGTCATGTGCCGATCGCCGCGGTCCAGCGACTGCTCGCCGAGCGGCCGGCGGTCGACGGGATCGCGGTCGCCGGGATGCCGGCCGGCTCGCCGGGGATGCCGGGCGAGCAGAACGGCCCGCTCCAGGTGATGGCGTTCAGCCCCGAGGGCATCACGCTCTTCGGCGAGTACTAGAGCGCCCGCTCGCCGGTGCGTCCCGGCCGTCGGCCGTAGACTTGCCGGCATGGCGCTCTACGAGATCCTGCGCGAGCCGCAGCTGACCGCGCCCGTCATCGTCGCCGCGCTCGAGGGCTGGGTCGACGCCGGCGGGGCCGGCACCACCGCTGCCGCACAGGTTGCCGACGACGGCGAGATCATCGCCACCTTCGACGCGGATGCGATCTTCGACTACCGCGTGCGGCGGCCGACGCTCGATATCGTCGACGGCCGGCCGATGCGTCTCGAATGGTCGGCGCTGACGCTGACGCACCGCCGCATCGGCGAGCGCGACGTGCTCGTCCTGCTCGGTGCGGAGCCCGACTATCGCTGGCGCGAGCTGGCGTCGGACGTGGTCGACCTGGCGCGGCGCTTCGGGGCCGTCGGCTGGGCGAGCCTCGGCTCGATCCCCGCGGCCGTCCCGCACACCCGGCCGGTGCCGGTGCTCGCCACCGCGTCGGCCAACGGGCTGCTGCCCGAGGGCATCAAGCAGGGACCGGACGGCCTGCTGCGCGTCCCAGCCGCCGCGCTGTCGGTGATGGAGGTCGAGGTGGCGGCCGCCGGCGTGCCGAGCATCGGGCTGTTCGCGCAGGTGCCGCACTACGTCAACACCTCGTACCCCGCGGCGTCGATCGCCCTGCTCACCGCCCTCGGCGCGTACCTTGGCGTCGACGTGCCGATGGGCCAGCTGGCAACCCGGGCGCTGGAGCGGCGCAACCAGCTCGACAGCGCGGCGGCCTCGGATAGCGACACGAAGGCCCACGTCGAACGGCTCGAGCTTCTCGCCGACCAGTCACGACTCCCCGAGGGCGACGAGCTGATCGCGGACATCGAGCGATTCCTGCGCGATCGCGGCGGTGACGGGGGAGCAGGGGGAACCGGCGGCCCCGGCGGCGGAGGCGGCCGGCTGCACTAGCCGCCGGCGAGCGAAGCCAGCTCGTCGCGGAGCGCGACGAGGTCGGGATCCTCCCTGGCGAACTCGGCGACGTCGGGTCGCATCGCGAACGCATCGCGGAGCAGCGGCCGGGCGCGGTCGAGGCGGCCGGCGAGGGCATGTGCGCAGGCCAGGTTGTAGAAGCCCGTCCCGCGGTCGCGGTCGGGGAGCGTGGCCGTGCGCAGCATGTGCTCCTGGCCGTCCAGGAAGGCGGCCAGCCGCGCCTCGTCGAGCGCGACGCCGGCATCGGCCAACCAGCCGAAGTGGGTGATCGCGTGAAACGGCCCGTTGCCGAACGTGCCGGCCACCAGCCGCTCGTTGGCGGCGAGCGTCGCCTCGTCAGTCGCGGCGATCTCCGAGGCGAGCCGCTCGCTGACCTCGTCGGACTGGCGCACCACCTCGTCCCACGGCCAGTCGGCGGTTCGCGCGTGGAGCTCGGCGTTGATCTCGTCGTCCTCGCGCTCGTCGACGAGGGGCTCACGGCCGTTGCGAATCGCCTCGTAGCGATCGGCCTGCCGCTCCTTCCAGGCGGTGAGGTGCGCCTGGTGATCCTTGGGCGACCAGTCGCCGGGACGCATCGGTCGATCGCGAACGTCGGGATCCAGCGCGTCGAAGATGTCGCGCTCGGCGTCGCGGGTGCTGAGCACGTGCTCGACGAGCGAGTCGCGGATGGAATCGGTCATGCGGACAGTATCCGCCTCGCACGCCGTTGGTTCATGCGCGCCTGCAGGCCGGCGGCAGGACGAACGGGTCATGGCGGTACCGGTCGCATCGGTCCGACGATGAGCCCACCGAACGAGGGACCTGCGTGTTCGACGAATCCAAACTGCCCGAGGTGGTCCGCGCCCTGGAGCGCCGCGAGGCGTCGCTGTGGCATGCCTGCCAGCTCCTCGAGCTGGCGGCCTGGCTGCGGCTGGGCGGGATCGCCTCCGGCCCCGCCTTCGCGCGATCCGGCCTGTCTGCCCCCGATCGGACCGATGCCGGCGCGCGCATCCGGTTCCATCTCGACGACATCGGGCACGGCTTCGCCGGCGGCTGGGCGACGATGCCGGACCTGTCCGGGCCGATCGCTTTGCAGCTGGCTCCCGCCGCGCTCAGCGATGCAACCGATGCGACAGTCACGCTGCGTTCGTCGCTGGCCAGCGGCGACGAGGCGGGGAGCGGCTCGCTGAGCGACCCGCGCACCGTGGACGAGCTCTTCTGGCACGAGTGGCAGATCGGCTTCCCGCGGAGCACCTGGATGCGCTTCGGCGACCATCTGCAGGGCAACTTCGGCGGGCGCGATGCGAGCACGGTCGACGTGCTCGTCACCCCGCGGCACGCCTCGATGGGGCTGCAGCATGTCGTGGCGGTGTGGGTCGACCCCGTCGAGCTGAACGGCGTGCAGCTCATCGACGTCGTGTCCGGACTGTGCGAGGAGCTCGGCGTTCCGTTGCGCATCCGGCGCCGCACCATGGTCGACCCCCGGCGTGCCGACGTGTGGACGGACATCACGCGCCTGTTGTGCAACGGCCCCCTGCCGCTGCTGCGCCTGGTCAAGCGGGTCGATGCGTCGGACGCGTTTCGAAGCTGGGCCGCGGAGATGCGAGCCGCCGGACGGTCCGAGGCGTGGGAGCGCTTCGCGCACGGTCTGTACGACGGCACGCTGCGTCCGTTGGTCGCCGCCGCACGTGCCGGGGAGCCGAGCGGCGACGGGTTCTGGTCGCGCTCCCGGCGACAGCCGCCGGCCGTGGAGGAGCGGCCGCGCGCCCGCAAGCGCACGGCCACGCTCACCCGGACTGAGCCGGTGCGTGCCTGCGGCCACCCCGTGCAGGAGTGGGACAGCGGCGTGTGCTACGCCTGCCTCGCTCGCGCGCGCAGCGCCTGGCGCTACGAGACCCGCTCCGACGAGTAGCGCTCAGCGCGCCACGTCGCGCCGCTGCATGCCCCAGCTGCCAAGCACGATGCCACCCACCGCCACCACCGCGCAGGCCGCGATGCCGGCGGCGTCCCACTGGCCGACCATCGGCTGGCCGAGGTGCGAGGTGAGCGCCAGCTGGTGGACCCAGTCGGGCAGGTTGAGCGGGGGAGCCAGCAGGTCGACCAGGTAGGTCGCCACCACCGCGACTGCGGCGATCTCGCCGGCCAGCGACGTGCGCCACAGGCCACCCGCGGCGAAGCCGACGCCGACGACCGCCGCGGCGTACAGGCCCATCGCGACCGACCCCGCCATCGCGGTGCCGACCGCGACCTCGCCCGACGCGCCGCCGGCACCGATCGCCACCGCGAAGATGAGCGTCATGACGGCGACCGCCAGCAGCGCGCCGAACGCTCCGTCGATCACCCAGCCGACACGCGTCTGCGGCGTGGCCAGGATCTCCTCCAGGCGGCCGTCGGTCTCATCGGATGCCCACTTCGCGACGAACGTCGCGGCGGCGAAGCCGGCGGCGATGTAGAACAGCTGCAGGAACAGCTGCAGGAACCCGCCCGCCGAGGCGAGGTCGAAGGTGGGGAACGCGATCCGGAACGTGCGGAGCAGGTCCGGCGATGCGCCGATCTGCCGTGACATCGGTCCGACCAGCGAGGCGAGGGTGGCCGCGAAGAGGCCGATACCCACGCCCCAGGCCACCGCCCGCGGCAGCTGGTCCGCGAACGCTCGGCCGACCGGGCCGCGCACCCCGAGGAGCGCCGCCGGCAGCGGTGGCAGGCCGATGCGAGCGGTGACGCCCATGTCGCGCCGGGCAAAGAGCTCGACGCCGATCGCCAGGAACGCCGCCGCCGCGATGCCCACCAGCGCCAGGCCCGCCCAGTCGTACTGGCCGGCAAGCGCGACGTGGTTCGCCGTCCAGCGGAAGGGGCTCAGCGCCGCGAGCGGCCCGAGCACATCGAGCCCGTTGGCGGCCCACAGGATCGCCAACGCGACGCCGGCAAGGCCCGCCGCGGCGCCACGGCCGAGCAGCGGAGCGAGGGCGAAGGCCAGGCCGCCGAAGAAGAGCGCGTTGAAGCCGAGCCACAGGGCGAAGCCGACCGACGAGAGCAGCGGGACGGGATCGCCGAGTGCCGGGTTGCCGTAGGCGTTGGAGCTGACCGTGGTCATGACCACGAGCACCGCGAGGGCGAGCACGAGCATCGTCAGGTGCGCGGCAAGCTTCTCGAGCGCGATCCGCCGTTTGCCGAACGGCCCCGCCGCCACGATGTCGAGGCTGCCCCGGCTGGCCTCGCCCGCGAGGGTCGACGAGAGCGCCAGGATCGACCAGATCCCCGTGAGCAGCACGAAGACGAGGCCGTATTTCCACGTGAGGTAGCCGCCGAACGTGCCGAGCGCGACCGGCTTGCCGAAGAAGGTGACCATCTCCGGCGGCATGCCACCGATGAGGGCGTCGATCTCGTGACGCGCCTCGGGCGTGGGGAACACGCTCGGGATCGCGGCGCCCATCGCCAGCGCCAGGCCGCCGAGCAGGCCCGCCGCGATGATGAACGCAAGGCGCGAGTCGCGGATCGTCTTGGCGTAGATGCTCCCGAAGCCGTAGACCCGCGTCAGCAGCGGGATGCGCTGCGGGACGCCGGACGCAGGCTGCGCCAGGGCGGTCATGCGCTCACCCCGTGGCCAGTCTCGCTGTACTGGGCCAGGAAGGTCTCCTCGAGGCTCGGTTCGCGGCTCACGAAGTCGGCGAGCTCGAACCGCGCCGCCTCCTTCACGACGGGCGCAATCGGTCCTGAGACGTGCATGCGCAGGGTGTGGTCATCGGCGGTCACGTTGCTGACGCCCTCGATCCGTTCGAACGCCTCGACCGGCACCGGACCGCTGAAGCGCAGCTCGACCTGGTGCGCCGCCAGGTCGCGCAACGCGTCGACCCGGTCGACCTTGACCAGCTCGCCGCCGCGGATGATCGCGACGCGGTCACAGGTCTTCTCGACCTCCGACAGGACGTGGCTCGACATAAAGACGGTGCGACCCTCCGCCTTCGCCTCGGCGATCACCGCGAAGAAGGTCTGCTGCACGAGCGGGTCGAGCCCGGAGGTCGGCTCGTCGAGGATGAGCAGGTCGGGCCGATGCTGCAGCGCCGCGATGAGCCCGATCTTCTGCTTGTTGCCCTTCGAGTACTCCTTGTAGCGCCGCGACGGATCGACGTCGAAGCGTTCGATCAGCGAGCGCTGGTAGGACCGATCCACGCCGCCGCGCAGGTTGGCGAAGTACTGGAGCGTCTGGCCGCCGGTCAGGCGGTCGTAGAGCGCGAATTCGCCGGGCAGGTAGCCGATGCGCCGATGGATGGCGACCGGGTCCTCGGTCGTCTGGATGCCGAAGACGAACGCTCGGCCGCCGGTCGGCCGGATGAGGTCCAGCAGCGTGCGGATCGTCGTCGTCTTGCCGGCGCCGTTGGGGCCGAGGAAGCCAAAAACCTCGTTCTCTTCGACCGTCAGGTCGACGTCGGTGATGCCTCGATGCGCCCCGTACGCCTTCGTCAGCTTCTCGGTGTGGATGACTGCGGTCACCTGGGGTTGCTCCTTTCGAGCGGTGCTTGCTCCGTGAACGAACCGAACCACTCGCGAACGACCGATGGATCGACGAGCTCGAGCGTTCCGCGCGGGACGCCCAGGATCTTCTCGAGTGCGCCGAGGTAGCCGGCGAAGGTCGACTCGACGTCGGCGACCGACACCTCGCCCGCCTGCGCCGCGAGATAAAGGTGGCCGGCCCGCTCGTTGAGCGCGAGCAGCAGCGCCACGAACACCTCGGCCGAGTTCGCCGGAGCCGAGGCATCGAACGTCCCCTCGGCATTTCCCTGCTCGATGATCCGGCGCAGAACCGGCGTCATGCGCTCGCTGACGTGACGGCGGAACTTCTCGCGAACGACGATGTTCTCTTCGGAATACCACGTGTCGAGCAGCGCGAGCAGCAGCTCCTTGCGCTGCGTCTTCCAGCTGCTGATGCCGGCGAACAGCCGGCTGAGCTTCTGGGGGGCGGGGACCGTCGAGTCGTCAAGCAGCGGATTCGCATTGGCGAGCGCCGCCGCGGTCATCCGTTCGACGATCCCCTCGAGCAGATCGGCCTTCGACCCGAAGTAGTGGTAGAAGGCGCCCTTCGACGCGCCGGTCGCAGCCAGCACGTCCTGGACGCTGACCTGATCGAATCCCTTCGACGCCATCAAGGCCTGTCCGGCGTCGATGAACCGGTCGCGGCGCAGGCCGTGGGCGACCGGATCGAGCGTGCGAGCCACGTGTTCCTGTCGCCTCCGAGTAACTTAGACCGACGGTCGGTTTAAGAATAGCCTCGGTGTCAAGGGCCTCGGACGGCGTGGGGTGCCCGCCTCAGTAACCGCGCGGGTCGCTCGAGCCCTCACTCTCCTCGTCGGCTGCGGGAACGTCCGTGCCAATGCCACCCCGCACCCGTGGCGGCCGGCGGCCGAAGCCGCGGTTGGTCCCACCCAGGCCGGCCAGGCCCTCGACCTCGGTCTTCTCGCCGCCGCCGGCGCCGGACCGATGCAGGAAGTGCGCCTCGTTCAGCGTGTCCGATCACGCATGCGGGTCGTCGCGTCGGCGAGGCGTCGCACCGCCTCCGGCGTCGAAGGGTAGGTCGTCACCATGACGTGGCCGACGCCGGCCCGTGCGTAGTCGTCCAGGCCGGCGGCGATGTCGACGGTCGACCCGGACAGCGAGACCTTCGGGGTCGGGCCGTTGCCGACGAGGTCGCCGAACACGACGTTCAGGCCGACGGTCAGCTCGATCGATGCGAAGTCGCGGCCGACGTGCGCGCACGCCGTGCGAAGCGGCGCGATCCGCTCCTCGAGCCCCGAGACCGGGCCGAGCCACGCGCAGTTGAACGCGTCGGCGAGCTCGGCGACGAGCCGCATCATGCGAGGCCGCCGTGCCGCCATGAGCAGCGGCGTGCGAACCGCCGGGGAAGGCAGCAGGACCACGTCGCGTGCCACGTGGTGCCGGCCCTCGAACGAGGCGGACCCGTCCCGCAGCAGCGCGGCGAGGATACGCACTCCCTCCTCGAAGGCGCCGACCCGGCCCGCGAACGGGAAGCCGAAGGCGTCGAACTCCGGCTCATGCCATCCTGCACCCACCCCGAGGATCAGGCGGCCGTCGCTGACCTCCTGCAGCGTCGCGGCCATCTTGGCGAGGAGCGCCGGGTTGCGGAACGCCATCGCCAGCACGAGCGTTCCGAGCTGGACGCGCGAAGTCTCGGCTGCCAGCGCCGACAGGATCGTCCAGCCTTCGTGTTGCCCCTCGGGGCGCTCGCCGGGGAAGCGAAAGAGGAGGTGATCGAAGACCCAGATGGAGTCGAGGCCCGACTCTTCGGTCGCCCGGGCCATCGCGCGCAGCTCCGCGTAGGTGGAGTAACGTCCGAATGCGTCGTCGAGCCCGATCGGCATCACCACGCCGACCTTCATGCGGCGCGGCCCCGGAGATGCCGCACCACCTCGTCGGCGAGCGCCTCGAGCCCGCGGCGATGGACCGTGACGCGGTGGGCGACGTGGCAGACATCGAACCGGTACAGCGCGCTGACCTTGTGCGGCAGCGGTGTCGGCGCCCAGATGACGAGGAGCTGCGCCCAGGCGCAGTCTCGCAGCGCATCGGTCTGGTTCGGCAGGTTCGAGGTGCCGTCGACGAAGCGCAGGTTCATTCCGGCGAGCTCGCGCTCGAGCTCGACGTAGGCCGGTGGCCGGCCACCGACGACCAGGACGCGACGGATGCCAGCGGTCACGCACGCATCGGCCATCGCGCGCAGTGCGCGGCGGTTGTTCGAGCCGGAGCAGATCGAGCAGTGCGGCTTGGCGACCTCGAGCGGCAGGCGGCCGTCCCTCCCGACCGCGGCGGCACATGAGGCATCGGCGCAATGACGGACCACCGCGGCGTCGAGCGCGGCGCGGACGCGATCCAGCTTCTCGGCCGCCATGCGCTCCTTGCCGGGCCGCGTCAGCCCGGCCGCCTCCAGCACGCCGCGCGCGGCCGCGCGCGCATCGGCCGTGACGAAGCCTTCGTCACGCAGCAACGCGTCGATCAGGAGGTCGGGCATGCAGCGAACCATAGCGCCTCCGCATCGGTCATCATCCCGGGCATGTCTTCGCGGACCGATACGGTCGCAGCCACCGACGGCACGCCGCTGCTGACCCGCTCGTGGCCGGTCGCCGGCAAGCCATGGGCGGTCCTCCTGCTGGTGCACGGCCTGTCGGAGCACTCCGGTCGCTACGAGCACGTCGGGGAGTGGCTGGCAGCGGCCGGCCTCGAGGTGCACGCCTACGACCATCGCGGCTTCGGCGGTTCGGGCGGCAGGCGCGGAGACGTGCCGCGCTGGTCGCTGCTGCTCGACGACCTGGAGCAGCGGCTGGCGGCGGTGCGCCGTCCCGGCCTGCCGGTGGCGCTGTACGGGCACTCGATGGGCGGGCTGATCTGCGTCGAGTACGCCGAGAGCTCGCGGCCGCAGCCGGACGCACTCGTCGTCTCATCCCCTGCGCTCGATTCGAGTCACCCGCGCTACCTGCACTGGCTGGCCGCGGTCGTCGGCCGCATCGTGCCGTGGCTCAGCGTGCCGGGCGGAGACGACTTCTCGGTGCTGTCACGAGATCCGGCGGTCGGGGCGGCATTCGCGCACGACCCGCTCGTCGTCAACCGCGCGACGGCGCGCTTCGGCCGCGAAGTGTTCGAGGCCCAACGCCGCACCCGGCGGCGGCTGCCGCGGATCCACATCCCGACGTTGGTGATGCACGGCGATTCGGACCGGCTCGTGCCGCCGTCGGCATCGGCGGCGCTCGGTCGACTGGCCGGCGCCACGCGGCGCGTGTATCCGGGCCTGCGCCACGAGCTGCACAACGAGCCGGAGGCCCGGCACATCGTGGCCGACGTCGTCGCCTGGCTGCGGTCACGCCTCGTCGACGACGACCGGCTCCTCGAGCACGACCGGACGGCGCACGAAGAAGAGCAGCGCCGCCCCGAGCAGCAGTGAGCCGAGCGCCGGGACCGAGAGCCAGGCCAGCAGTGCCAGGAAGGCGAGGCGCAGCCCACCGCCGGCGATGATCGCGGCCGTGCCGCGACTCCCGCTCAGGGCCTCGAGCCGGACGGTCAGGCGCTGCATGTCGTCGTGCAGGCGGTCGAGGTCGCTGCCGCTCGTGTCGAGCGCGGTGCTGATCGAGTCGAGGTCGCCCGACAGGCTCTGCAGCTGGGTCGACAGCTCGTTGAAGTTGGCGGCCATCGGCAGCAGCGGCTGGGTGCCGAAGATCGAGAGGGACATCGCCCCCGCCAGCTGCGCGCTCGTGGTGGACGCCTGGTCGACCAGGTTGCCGGCGTCGTCGGCCGCGGTGCTGCTCTGGGTCACGCCGCCGCGCAGGTTGTCGAGCGCGGTCACCGAGCTGCGGGCCGTGGTGGCCGCCGCGGTCAGCGTGCTCGACAGTGACCCCGTCAGCTGCTCGGCACGGCCGAGTGCGGCGCCGCCGACCAGGAGGGAGACGACGATCAGCACGATGCCCAGCACGCCGTAGGCGACGAGCCCGACGCCCGCCGCGCGGGCGACGCCCGGACCGATGCTGATGCCGGTGACAGAGCGATTGGTCATGGGGCGGCCACGCATGCAACAGCGGTGCCCGCTGGCATGCCCGGTGCTGGGAGAGCGCCCAACGCTGCATCCACGGGGGAACGGTGGACGGACGAACGAGGAATCAGCTGGCGGTACGGACCGTCGTGGTCAGCTATCGCGCTGCCCTGCGGCACGCCCGCAACGGCGATCGAGAGCGGCTGCGCCGGCGCGCGCTGGAGCTCCTCGACGTCGTCGCCGTGCGTGTCGAGCCCGAGCACGACCCGGCCCTCATCCGGCTGCTGGACGAGGCCCGGGAGACGGTCGCCTCCACCTAGCCGCGAGCGGTGGAGCGGGAGACGGGGATCGAACCCGCGACATTCAGCTTGGAAGGCTGACGCTCTGCCAACTGAGCTACTCCCGCACCGCAAGCAACGCGCGCCAGACGATAACGCACTTCGGCACTCCGGCCAACCGACCGAGCGAACCCGCTGATCCCACGGCACGGAACGTGCGCCAGAGTCCACGCCCATCATCGCCCGCGGAGCCCCACGGATTGGACCGACGCGACATCGAGCTGCAGATTCGCATCATCCGGCTGACGTACCGTCGCGAGGCGCGCGACCACCGGTCGCGGACGCTGGACGACTTCCGCCGGCGGGCGAAGGAGATCATCGACGGCATCGCGCCGCTCGAGCCCGATCTCGAGCGGGAGCTCGACGACCTCCGCCGCGAGATCGGTTTGCTCGAGGACTAGCCGGTCGCGGCGGCCAGCAGCTCGTCGATCTTGGCGATGAGCTCGTCGATCGCGAACGGCTTCTGCAGCCGCTCGACCAGGTGCGTCGTCTCGAGCTTGTCGCCGACCTCACCCAGGGCGCGCTGGTCGGCGCTGCAGACGAGGATCGGGATCGATACCAGATCGTCGTCGGCCCGCACCTGCATCGCCATGTGCCAGCCGTGGAGCTCGTCGCTGCCCATCCGCAGATCGATGATCAGCAGCTCGGGGTTCGACTCCTTCACGTGCACCAGCGCATCGTCGCGGTCGCCGTCGATCAGGGTGACGGTGTGTCGCTCATCGGTCAGGATCTCGCCGACGAGCTCGAGGAAGTCGGGGTTGTCGTTCACGACGGTGATCCGCGGCACTGGCCTTTTCTCCGATCCGGCCCGGCGGGCTCATGAAGCAGCGCGAATTCTACGCCGCAGGCTCAACCAGTGCTCGCGGTGCGGCGGCTGACGAACTCGGCGACGCGGTCGAGCGCATCGTCGAGCACCGGACCAAGGCCGTGGCCGACCCGCGCGTACGTCACCAGCTGCCCGTGCGACAGTCGCTCGACGGCCTTCCGCAGCAGACCGATGTCGGCGAACGGATCCGACTCGCCGGACAACAGCAGCACCGGGCAGTCGATCGACAACCAGTGAGCCGTGCGCTCCTCCCAGCGCTCACGGCGGCCGGGCGGGTGCAGCGGATAGGAGAGCAGCACGAGGCCGGCGACCTCGACGTCGGCGGCGAGCAGCGACGCGACGCGGCCGCCGAACGAATGGCCTCCGATCATCGTCCGCTCCGAGCCGAGCTCCGCCAGCAGCCGGCGGTAGACGGCGAGCGCCGGATCCGTCCGGCCACGTGGCAGCGCGATCGCCCGTGCCTGGACGCCCCGCCGCTGGAGGCCGCGCACATGTGGCGCCAGCCGCTCGACGCCGCCGGATGCGCCCGGCGCCAGCAGCAGCCCAGCCGATCGCCTCGTCATCGGTCGAGGATACGCAGCGCGCTGCCCGAGGGCCTGCTCGCTTGCGGATCGTGACGTGGCTGATAGGCTGTGCGGCGGATCCATACCGAGCCCCCGAGTCAAGTGCCCGCAGTTCACATCCAGCATCGGACCGGCCGCGCCCTCGGCTGGCGCCAGCGTGCCGCGATCGGTGCGTTCCTGGCGCTCCTGCTCGTCGGCCTGCTGCCCGGGCTGGTGGCCGCCGGTGGACCGGTCGCCGGCGCCGATGTCGAGCATGCCGCCACGGGCAAGGGTCCGCCGGCCCCAGCTCCCATCGGGTACGACGTCAGCTATCCGCAGTGCGACGACGTGCTGCCCGCCAACGTTGCCTTCGGGATCGTTGGCGTGAACCGCGGGATCGTGTTCAGCCCGAATCCGTGCCTCGGCGCCGGGAATCGGCCAAGCCAGCTGGCGTGGGCTGGAACCGACGCCGAGCTGTATGCCAACACCGGCAACCCCGGGCCGGACGTGTCGTCCCACTGGCCCGTCGGGCAGATTGAGCCGCGCGTGTGCGACGCGGCGACTCCGGATTCGGCCGGATGCGCCTTCGACTACGGCTTGAACGCCGCTGCCGACTCGTACGCCACGGCGGTGGCGGCGTACGTCTCGCTGGGCTGGGCGGATGCCGGTGTGACGCGGACGCCGGTCGCCAACCACTGGTGGCTCGACGTCGAGACCGCCAACTCGTGGCGCGACGACACGTCGCTGAACGTCGCCGCGCTGCAGGGGGCGGTTGCCTACCTCGAGTCCGTCGACGTCGCGAGCGTCGGCTTCTACTCCGCGCCGCGGATGTGGAGCCGCATCACGGGCGACACCGACGCGTTCGCCGGCTATCGAAGCTGGGTCGCCGGGGCGAGCACGCTGCAGGGCGCGCAGCGGAATTGCCGGGGCGACGGCTTCACCCGTGGCGGCGTGGAGCTGGCGCAGTACTTCTCAGGCGGGTTCGACGCCGACCATCGCTGCTGATAATGACGCGCCAGGCAGACCGATGCTGAACGTGCTGCCCTGCTCGCTGCCGGGGCTCGATGCCCGGATCCAGCCGCCGTGGCGGTTCACGATCTCGCGACACACCGCCAGGCCCATGCCCATGCCCGCGGCACGCACGTTGGCGTCGCGCGTGCGGTGGAACGGCTGGAAGATCGCCTCGAGCTGATCGGCCGGGATGCCCAGGCCGGTGTCGCTGATGTCGATGCGTGCCTCGTCGCCGTCGAGCCACAGCCGGAGGTTGACCGCATCGCCGTCCGATGAGTACTTCAGCGCGTTGTCGAGCACGTTGAACAGCACCTGCTCGATCCGGGTCTCGTCCCAGGTGCCGACGATGTCCCCGTCCTCGGGAAGGTCGAAGCTCAGGTCGACATTCGTGGCGTAGCGGCCCTCGGTCTGTTGCACGTTGACCCCCTCGAGGGTCGAGCGCACCACGGCGGACAGGTTCATCGGCCGGGGAACCGGCACGAGCGAGCCCGAATGCAGGCGGGTCACGTCGAGGAGGTCGCCGACGAGCTGGGTGAGTCGCTCGCTGGCGCGATCGACCTGGCGTACCGTCCGGCCCAGGCGCGCCGCCTCCAGGTTGATCGTCGTCGAACCGGGCGCCGCCTCCCGCTGCCGCTCGACCAGCCGCTCGAGCGACTGCGCGTAGCCGCGCACGATGGTCACCGGCGTCAGCAGCTCGTGCGCGGCCACCTGCAGGAAGCGGTCGCGCAGCGTCACCGCATCGGCCGCTTCGCGGTAGAGCCGCGAGTTCTGCACCGCCAGGCCCGCGCGTGCGCCGAGCAGCTCCGCGACCGACAGGTCGCGGGGACCGTAGCTCCGCTTCGATTCTGAGATGACGAGCGTGATCGCCCCGATCACCCGTTCCCCGGCGAGCAGCGGGGCGACGATGGCGGAACGGATGCCGAGCTGGCGCATCAGCTCGACGTACTCGGGCCCGTAGCGTGCCGCATCCGGCGACGCGGCGAGCTGCTCGTCGGTGACCTCGGCGGCGAGCATGGCCCTGCCGGTCTGCATCACCGAGTACACCCCGGTCGGCGCATCGGGATTCGGCGGGAAGCGGCTCCGGAACTCCTCGGCGAAGGCGAGCTTCGCCGTATCGCTGTGGTGGATCCCGACGCGCTGGACGCCGCCCTCGTCGTCGAGCACGTCGATCGCGCACCAGTCCGCGAACACCGGAACGGCCAGGCGGGCGAGGTTGCGCAGCGTCTCCTCGTAATCGAGCGACGCCGACAGCACGGCGCCGGCGTCGGACAGGAAGCGCAGCGCCTGCGAGGCCTGCTTCTCGTCGGTCACGTCGTGGAACGTGTTCACGACCTGCGTCACCCGGCCGTCGGCGTCGAGGATCGGCTCCGAGCGGACCACGGCGTAGCGTTCCTCGCCGGTCGCCTTCACCCGGAAGCGCAGCACGATCGGCGGGGAGACCTCGCCGAGCAGGGCACGACGTCCGGGCAGCTCGTCGCGCTCGAGCGGCGTGCCGTCCTCGTGGAGCAACTGGAAGCGGTCCAGGACCTCACCGGGCGCCGCGTCGAGCAGCTCCTCCAGCTCGGTGAATCCGATCAACGCCAGGCCTGCCGGATTGGCATAGACCAAACGGCCGCTCGGCTCCTGGATGGTGATTCCCTCGGTGACGCGGGACAGGATCGGGTCGAGCCGGTCGATCTCGACCAGGGGGTTCTCGGCTGCCATTGCCACGGCTCCGCCTCGGTGGTCAGCCGGCGCAGAGCTCGTCGACCGTGTTGAGCAGGTCGTCGAGCTGAAGCGGCTTGCCGAGCCAGCTCCTGGCACCGAGCCTGGGCGCATCGGAGGCGAAGCGTGGGTTGGCCGCGATGATCACGAACGGGATGTCACGCAGCTGCTCGTCGCGACGCAGCTCCTCGGCGAAATCCCAGCCGTTCATGCGCGGCATCATCAGGTCGAGCAGGATCATGCACGGACGGGACGTGCCACCGCGCAGGGCATCGAGGGCCGCGGCCCCGTCCGGCGCGGTCATCACCTCGTGTCCCTCGCTGCTCAGCACATCCTCGAGCATCTCGCGAACCGCCGGCTCGTCGTCGACGACAAGCACGGTGTGGGCCTGGTGCATGTGATCGCCCGCCCCAGCAATCCGCGGGCCAGCCATCAAGGGGCGAGCCGCTCGGCGAGAAAACGTAGCGCGCTCGGGTAGCGCCACTCGATGTTGGCGTGCGTGCCGTCGAACAGCTCGAACCGGACGGCATCGGTCACGCCGAGCTTCTCGAGCTCGTCGCGAAACGCCTCCGCGCCGAGGTCGAGGTAGAAGTCATCCGAGCGGCCGGCATCGATCCAGATGGCGCGCATCGAGCGCAGGTCGTCGGCATGTGCGGCGGCCATCCGCACCGGGTCCCAGGCGAGCCAGCGCTCCCAGACATCCGGCCGCAGGCGGCCGGTGCGCAGGTCGAACGGAAGCTGGACCGTGCCGTCGGCATCGGCAGAGTAGCAGGCGGCCATGCAGTACATGTTGAGCAGGGCGCCATCGGTCTTCTTCGGACGCCCCGGGCGTGCGCGCAGGTCCGCCCAGAAGGCGTCGTAGCTGAAGTCGTACGCGTCGCGCAGCGCGCGGACCGCCTCGCGGATGTCCGGCTGGTAGCTGACCTCGAAGAGCGCGTCGCCCGCGTGGGTCGCCAGCCCGCCGAACAGGTCGGGACGCAGCATCGGCGTGACCATGGCGCCGTAGCCGCCGCTCGACTTCCCGGCGATGCCGCGGTGGTCGCGGTCGGCCATGGTCCGGTACCCGGCATCGACGAACGGCACGACCTCGTCGCACAGGTAGGTGTGGTAGCGGCCGGTCGCCGGGGAGTCGAGGAACTGGCTGCCCCCCAGGCTGGTCCAGCAGTCGACGAAGACCACGATCGCCGGCGTGGCGCCGCGCTCGGCGAAGGCCGCGTCGATCAGCTCCGGCGGGTTGGGGGCGAATGCCTTGCGGTTGCGCCACATGTCGAGCTGGCCGGTCAGGCCCTGGATGACATACAGGCTCGGGTAGCGCCGCTCGGCGTCATCGTCGTAGCCGGGCGGGGTGTAGACCCAGATCGGACGCCGATGCGGGTCGCCCAGCGGATTGCCGGTCAGGGCCTGGCTGTCGATGACGTGCTCGTCCAGGTGACCGGCGAAGTCGCGGCTCCATGGCTGCATCCGCGCACCATAGCAGCGGCCGCGGGGCGTCAGACGGTCTCGCCGGCGATCTCGAAGCGCTGCAGGCGCCGGATGGCGAGGGCGGTGGCTCCCACGAGCAGGATCGCGCCCACGACGAGCGCGGTCGTCAGGTCGAGCTGCGCATCCAGCACCGTGGTCGGCGCATCCGACAGGGCATCGGCCACGGCGAGCGTGATCTGCCGGACGCTCAGCACGCGCGTGCCGGCGAACAGGCCGGCCAGCAGCCCCTCCCAGACCAGGACGTAGAGCAGCCCGAAGATCAGCGCGCGGCTGGTGAGCAGGCTGAACGCCAGGAACATGGCGACGTAGATCACCGATCCGACGGCGGCCGCCACCACGAAGCCGAGGACGAGGCCATCTGCCGGACCGTGAGCCGCCAGCAGCCCGGCGAGCAGCACCGGCACGCCGGTGAGCAGCACCGCTCCGCCGGCCGCGACCACGAGCTTGGTCAGCACGACCGACGTGCGCGAGATGGGTTTGGCCAACAGGTAGACCGCCGTGCCGTCCTCGATCTCGGCGCCGAGCGCCGCCGTTCCGAGCAGCAGTGCCACGAGCGGCATGAGCACCGCCAGCCCGAAGTTCTGGAGCAGCCGGCCGGCGAAGCGCTCGCTGCCCGCCTCACCGCCGCTCGCCGCGCGGTTGAGGAAGTAGATGAGCGCCACCAGCACCATCAGTCCGCCGAGCAGCAGGAGGAGCAGCAGCCGGCGGCGGCCGAGCAGCTGGCGGAGCGTCAGGCGCGCGATGACGGCGTTCATGCCCCGATGCTCATCGGCGCACCAGGTAGCTGAAGACCGATTCGAGGGACTCGTCGGTCGGCAGCAGCTCGTGGAGCGACACGCCGGCGCGGCGTGCCAGGCCGGTGACGCTGCGGCTGAACGCGCCGAAGTCGGTGCTGCGCACGGTCAGCATCCCGTCGTCGAGCGATACGCCGGCGATGCTCGGCTGGGTCACCAGCACCGCGGCGAGAGCCCGGTCGTCCGAGGAGCGGACCGTGAAGGTGTGCGGCCGGTCGGTCATCAGCCGGCGGATCTCGCGGAAGTCGCCCGAGGCGGCGAGGCGGCCGGCCACGATGACCAGCACCTGCTCGGCCAGACGGCCGACCTCCTCGAGGATGTGCGAGCTGAACAGGATCGTGCGGCCTTCGGCGGCCATGCGGCGCAGCAGCTCCATCATGTGGAGCCGCTGCCGCGGGTCCATGCCGTTGAACGGCTCGTCGAGCAGCAGGATCGGCGGGTCGTGGACCAGCGCCGACGCGACCTTGATGCGCTGTCGCATGCCCTTCGAGTAGGTGCCGATCCGGCGGTCCTCGGTGGCGGCCATCTCCACGTGGCCGATCGCGCGAGTCGCAGCGGCCTCCGGATCCGCAAGCTGGTGCAGGCGCGCGCTGGCGGTCACGAACTCGCGCCCGGTGAGGAAGGTGTAGGCCGATTCGCGTTCCGGAACCAGGCCGATGCGGCGGTACACCTCCGGGTTGCCGAAGGTCGGCGTGCCCTCGACCGCCACGCTGCCGGTCGACGGTCGCAGGAAGCCGGACAGCATGTGCAGCAGGGTCGACTTGCCCGCGCCGTTCGGGCCGAGCAGCCCGGTGACGCCGCCGCTCAGCGAGAAGCTGACGTCGTTGATGGCGACGACGTTGCCGTACCAGCGCGAGACGTGGTCGACGGCCAGCGCCGGCGTCGTGACCGGTTCGGCCGGCACGACCGGCTCCGCCGGGGCGGGCTCGACGCCAGCGATCGGTGTCGGATCGGTCATGCCTGGATCCGCCGGTAGCGGACGACGATCACGGCGATGCCGACGACCCACACCGCCGCGAGCGCGGCGAGGTACCACCACGCCGGGTTGTCGACGATGCCCTCCCGGTTCGTTGGCATGGCGATGCCGGTGAACAGCCACTGGTTGACGGCGTCGGCCACGCCCACCGGGTCGAGCAGCGGCGCCCAGGCGATCGGCGGCGACCCGATGTTGCTCAGCATGGCGCTGACGATCGCCGTCACCAGGAAGAAGGCGATGATCGCGCCGGTGGCGTATGCGCGGCGCGGCGTGAACGCGGCGATCGCCAGGCCGATGATCGCCAGCGTCAGCGAGTAGACCAGCGAGCTGACGGCGATCTGGATCAGCTTCGGCACCTCGTCGCCGAGGGCGGCGAGGACATCGGTCGCCGACAGCACCTTGCCAGCGAACAGCACGAGCTGCGGTGCCACGGTGAGCACCAGCAGCGCGGCGGTCAGCGCCGCAAGCTTCGCCGCGGCGTAGTCGAGGCGCAGGATCGCGTGGCTGAAGTAGAGCGACAGCACCCGGTTGCGCTGGTCGCCGCCGACGAGCTCCGGCGCCTGCGCGGCGACGAACAGGGTGAGCGCCACCTGGATCTGGGACAGGTAGTTGTCGTAGCTGAACGGCTGGATCGCGTTCCCGACGAGCGCCACGATGCCGACCGCGATCCCTGCGGGGAGCAGTGCGATGATCGTCAGTCCCCACGGCACGATCTTGGCGCGGCCGCTGCGTCCGAGGCCGAACGCCGCGCGCCAGCTCGACCAGAAGAGCGTGGCGATCGCCGCTCGCCGGCCGAGGCGCGGGCCGTCGTAGCCCTGGTAGCCGAGGTCGTAGATGGCGCCGCTGCGCGCGGTCGCGGTCGCGGCGCTCGGCTCAGGCTGCATCGTCGGCGGCTCCGCTGAACAGGTCCTCGAGCCGATGGCGGCGCTGCTCCATGCGCAGCAGCGCCAGGTCGAGCTCGTCGACGGTGTCGCGCACGACGTCGTAGGGCTCGGCGTTCGGCAGGTCCACGAGCACGATCTGGCCGTCGAGCCGCGCGGTCAGGCCGTGGTCGACCAGGCGTCGCACCAGCAGCTCGGCGCCCTCCTCGACCTCCACCGCCAGCGTGCCGGTGCGCTCGGTGAACGAGGCGATCGGGGCGGCGCGCAGCAACTTGCCGCCGTCGATGGCCAGCAGGAAGTTGCAGACCCGCTCGATCTCGCCGAGCAGGTGGCTGGCGACGATGGTGGTGATGCCGAACTCGGTGCCGGTGCGCTTCACCAGGTCGAGCATCTCGTCGCGCCCGGCCGGGTCGAGGCCGTTCGTCGGTTCGTCGAGGAGCAGGAGCTTCGGGTCGTGGACCAGCGCCTGTGCCAGCTTGACGCGCTGCTTCATGCCGGTCGAGTAGCCGCCGATCGCTCGATAGCGCTCCTCGTACAGCCCGACGTGGCGCAGCACCTCGGCGGTTCGCTCGCGGGAGGCATCGGCTGGCAGCCCGGCCATGCGGCCCATGTGCGTGACGAAGTCGGTGGCCGACAGGTCCGGTGGCAGCGAGTCGTGTTCCGGCAGGTAGCCGACGAACTGGCGGATCCGGGTCCCCTGCGTCGCGACATCCATGTCCATGACGCTGACGCTGCCGCTGGTCGGCGCGAGCAGGCCGAGCAGGATCTTGATCAGCGTGCTCTTGCCGGCGCCGTTGGCGCCGACCAGGCCGATGATGCCGGGCTCGACGTCGAGCGTCAGCCCGTCCAGGGCGGTGACTCCCCCGGGATAACGCTTCGTCAGGGCTCGGGCTGAGATGAGCGGCATCTGCCGCGTAAGTCTAGCGGGCGCTTCCCCGCCTCTCGACGGTCAGCCGACCGCCGTGCCCAGCAGGGTGCCGATGCCGAACGTCACCGCCGCCGCCGCGAGGCCGAAGCCGACCTGGCGCAGCCCGGACTGCAGCGCGTGCTTGCCGGTCATCACCGTGATCGCGGCGCCCAGTGCGAAGAGCGCCACGGCCGACAGCACGGCCGAGAGCAGGATCGCGCCGGTACCGCTGCCGAGCAGGAACGGGATGACCGGGATGATCGCGCCGAGGGCGAAGAGCACGAACGAAGTGAAAGCGGCGACCCACGCCGATCCGCCGAGCTCGTCCGGGTCGATCCCCAGCTCCTCGCGGCTCATCGTGTCGAGCGCGATCTGCGGATCGCCGCTGATGATCCGATGCGCCAGGGTGCGCGCCTCGTCCGGCGCCAATCCCTTCGATTCGTAGATCAGGCGCAGCTCCTCCTCTTCCTCCTCGGGGAAGGCGGCCAGCTCGTCGGCCTCCGTCGCGATCTGGTTGGCGTACAGCTCGCGTGCGCTCTGGACGCTCAGCCACTCGCCGAGGGCCATCGACAGGGACCCGGCGAGCAGCCCGGCGAGGCCGGCCACGATCACCGCCGCGCCGCCCGAGCTCGCGCCGGCGACGCCCATGACCAGGCTGAAGTTCGAGACGAGGCCGTCGTTCGCGCCGAGCACCGCGGCGCGCAGCGCGTTGCCGCCGATGCCGCGGTGGCGACCCTCGAAGCGGGCCAGCGTCGCGCCGCTCGCGCCCCCGGTGATGTTGTGCAGCAGCCGGGCGTGCGATCGCTCATCGGCAGGCAGTGACGTGCCGGCAGCCTCCGGCTGGTCGTCGTACATCGTCCGCCCCTGGCGTTCCTGGGTGGCCATGATCGGCGCGACCAGCCCGGCGCCGAAGCGGCGCGCGACGAAGGCCAGGGTGCGCGCCCGCCAGGACGGGCCGGCGACGCCGTCCGCGCCCGCAGCGGCGAGCTGCCGACGCCACAGCTCGCCGTGCCGCTCCTCGACGTCGCCCATGCGCCGGTACAGCTCGGCCAGTCGATCGTCCCCGGCGCGATCGGCCATCGCGCGGTAGACGTGTGCGCCGTCGACCTCGCCCTGCAGGTTCTCGCGCCAGCGCGCGACATCCGAGGTGGCCATGCTCAGTGCATGTGCGGGACGTAATCCGGCCCGAAGACCTTCTTCGGGTCGTCGGCGAACTCGAGCAGGCAGCCGCGGCTGCAGAAGGAGTAGGTCCGTCCGTCGTACTCCGCCGTGCGCCCGTCGGCGCGGGCCTCCTCGGGGTTCACCGCCATGCCGCAGACGGGATCGGTTTCGAAGTCGGTGCGCTGGTCGAGATCGGTCATCGGTCATTCACCTTTCGCGATGTGGTTGCGAGGAAGCCGGCTGGAAGGCGCGCAGTCGCAGCGAGTTGCTGACCACGCTCACGCTGGAGAGTGCCATGGCGCCGGCAGCCAGGGCTGGGCTGAGGGTCAGGCCCAGCAGCGGGTACAGCACGCCAGCCGCCACCGGGATGAGCAGGATGTTGTAGCCGAACGCCCAGCCAAGGTTCTGGCGGATTACCCGCATCGTCGCCCGCGACAGACCGATGCCATCCGGCACGCTGCCCAGGTCGTCGCCCAGGATCGTGATGTCCGACGCCTCGAGCGCGACGTCGGCGCCGGTGCCGATGGCGATGCCCAGGTCCGCCTGGGCCAGCGCCGGCGCGTCATTGATCCCATCGCCGACCATCGCGACGGTCGCGCCCTCTCGCTGCAGGCGATCGACCTGCGCGGCCTTCTCACCGGGGAGCACCTCGGCCAGGATCCGGTTCGGCGCGATGCCGGCCCGTTCGGCGATCCTTGCCGCCGTCGCGGCGCGGTCGCCGGTGATCATCCACACGTCGAGGCCGCGGTTTCGCAGCCTGGCGACCGCGTGGGCCGCCTCGGGACGGATGGTGTCGGCCACGCCGATGACGCCGGCCAGCTGGCCGTCGACGGCCACGAACACCGGCGAGTCGCTGGTTCGCGCTGCGTCGACCGCGATCCCGGCGTCGCGCAGCAGCCGTTCGGTGCCGATCAGCAGCGCATGCCCGTCGACCGTGGCGCGCACGCCGCCGCCGGCGATGGCTTCGAAGTGGCTGGCGTCGGGGACCGGCTGGCCGGCAGCCAGCGCGTGACGGACGATTGCCTCGGCGACCGGGTGCTCGCTGCCGCGCTCGGCGCCTGCGGCGAGTGCCAGCAGCTCCGCCTCCGGCATGTCGCGCGGCTCGACCGCGGTGACGCTCAGCGCACCGCGGGTCAGCGTGCCGGTCTTGTCGAGCACCACCGTGGTGATGCGCTGCGCTTCCTCGAGCGCCGTCCCGTTCCGCACCAGGATGCCGTGCTCGGCGCCCTTGCCGGTGCCCACCATGATCGCCGTCGGCGTGGCGAGGCCCATGGCGCATGGGCAGGCGATGATCAGCACCGCGATCGCGCTCGACAGCGCGAAGGGCAGCCGTGGCTCCGGACCGAACAGCATCCAGGTCGCGAACGTCAGCAGCGCCACGCCCACGACGGCGGGCACGAACCAGCCGGTGACGCGGTCCGCGAGCCGCTGGATCGGCGCCTTCGAGCCCTGTGCCTGCTCGACCAGCCGGACGATCTGCTCCAGCGCGGTGTCGCTGCCGACCTTCTCGGCACGCATCACGAAGGACCCGCTCGTGTTGAGCGTCGCGCCGATCACGCGATCGCCCGCGACCTTCTCGACGGGGAGCGACTCGCCGGTGAGCATCGATTCGTCGAGGGCGGAGGCGCCATCGGTCAGGATGCCGTCGACCGGGACCTTGTCCCCCGGACGCACGCGCAGCAGGTCGCCCTCGCGCACCTGATCGACCGGCAGGTCGAACTCGACGCCGTTGCGGATCACCCGCGCGGTGGCCGGTCGCAGCTCGAGCAGCGCCCTGATGGCGCCCGACGCACGACCCTTGGCACGCGCTTCGAGCCATCGGCCGAACAGGATCAGGCCGATGATCACCGCCGCGCTGTCGTAGTACGTCTCGAGCGTCAGGCCGGCGTCGGTGACGACCTCGGGGAGCAGCGTGACGAACAGCGAATAGCCGTACGCCGCCAGGGTGCCCATCGCCACCAGCGTGTTCATGTTGAGGTCGCCGTGGGGCAGACCCTTCGCCGCCGGCACGATGAAGCGCCGGCCGAGCACGAACTGGACGATCGTGGCCGGCACGAGGAGCCAGACGTTGATGCGTTCCATCGGCCAGGGCGCACCGCCCGGCCAGAACATGACCGCCATCATCGCCAGGCCGATGCCGGTCGCGGCCAGCGCCTGCCAGAGCAGGTCGCGCTGCTCGCGCTCGGCGGCTTCCTGGACCTGGCCGGCTTCGTCGCCGGTCGCCGCCGCATCGGTCCGGCGCACGTCATAGCCCGCCGCCCGGATGGTGTCGACGATCCCGGCGCGATCGATGCGCGCCGGATCGAAGTGCACCGTGGCTCGCTCGGTGGCGAGATTGACGGTCGCCTGCGCCACGCCGTCGGCCCTGTTGAGGTAACGCTCGATGCGGTTGACGCACGACGCGCAGGTCATGCCGATGACCGGCAGCGTGAGCTCGGTGTCAGCGTTGGTCGCCATACTGCTGGGGAGTATACCGCGAGCGGGAAAATCCATCGACCGCCGGCAGGTGACTCTATCGGAGAACGAAGCGGCTGAACGGTGCCTTTGCGGTGCCTTCCACCGCCGCCGGAGCCAGCCTGTGGCGATTTTGCCGGAGGAAGTCGGCGAACCGAGCTCCGCGAGCCGCTCGTTCGCTGATAGGGCCACCTGCTGGCTGCTGAGCGTCGGCGATGGGCACCCAGCCGCTGCTAGCCTACAAACCGATGCGCGCGCTGATCCTGACCAACGAGTTCCCGCCGACGATCTACGGCGGCGCGGGCGTGCACGTCGGTGAGCTGACACGCGCGCTGCGGCAGCTCATCGAGGTCGAGGTGCGCACCTTCGGTGACGACCAGGTCGACGAGCCGGGCTGGCAGGTGACCGGCTTCCCGGCGGACGAGCGCTTTGGCGGAGTGTTCAAGACGCTCGAGCGCGACATCCACATGGCGGCGCCGCCGACCGAGGCCGACGTCGTCCATGCGCATACCTGGTACACCCACCTGGCGGCGGTGCTCACCAGGCTCAACGCCGGCATCCCGCTGGTCGTGACGGTTCACTCGCTCGAGCCGCTGCGCCCGTGGAAGCGCGAGCAGCTCGGCGGCGGCTACGACGTTTCGAGCTGGATCGAGAAGACCGCGCTCGAGATGGCCGATGCGGTGATCGCCGTCAGCCGCGAGACGCGCGACGACGTGCTGCGCCTGTTCGACGTGCGGCCGGAGCGGGTCCACGTCATCCACAACGGCATCGATGCCGACTTCTTCCACCCGGTCGTCGAGACCGATGCCCTCGAGCGGCACGGCGTCGACCCGTCGCGGCCGTACGTCCTGTTCGTCGGTCGCATCACGCGGCAGAAGGGGATCGTCCACCTGGTGCGCGCCATCGCGCAGCTCGACCCCGGCATCGGTGTGGTCCTGTGCGCCGGACAGCCCGACACCCCGGAGATCGCGCGGGAGATGGAGGAGGGAGTGGCGGCCGCTCGGGCGCATCGGTCGAACGTGGTCTGGATCCCGGAAATGGTCAGCCGCGAAGCGGTCCGGCAGCTGTACAGCCATGCCGCCGTGTTCTGCTGTCCATCGGTCTACGAGCCGTTCGGGATCATCAACCTCGAGGCGATGGCCTGCGAGACGCCGGTCGTGGCCAGTGCGGTGGGCGGCATCCCGGAGGTCGTCGTCGAGGGCGAGACCGGTGTCCTGGTGCCCCTCGAGCTGGCGGCGCCGATGCAGCCGGCCGACGCCGCGCGCTTCGAGGATGACCTGGCCGACGCGATCAACGCGCTCATGGCCGATCCGGGGCGGCGACGGGCGATGGGCGAAGCCGGTCGCCGCCGGGCCGTCGAGTCGTTCGGCTGGGACGCGATCGCCCGACGCACCATCGAGCTGTACGCTGCGACGGGGTCCGCATGATGGCAGTGGCTCCCTAGCGGTCAGCCGCAACCCGCGACATCAGCGCCAGGGTGTTGCCCTCACCGTCCTCGAAAAAGGCCATCCACTCCTCGTCGCCGCTCGCGTCATCGGTGAAGATCAGGTGCGGTGCACCGGTGAAGTGGACGCCGCGTGCCGTGAGCTCGGCGTGCTCCGTGCCGATGTCGTCGACCCGGAAGTAGAGGATGGAGCCCGGCTTCCACTCGTCAGCGCTCTTGCGGTGGAGGTAGAGCCGGGTGCCGGCCATGTCGAAGAAGGCCAGGTCACCGAAGGTGAAGACGTGCGGCAGCCCGAGCACTTCCCCGTAGAAACGTTCGGCGCGAGCGACGTCTCCGACGTCGAGCGAGACCTGGCCGAGTGGCCCGAGGTGAAGGTCGCTGGTCATGGAGTCCTCCAGGGCGCGGTGCATGGGGCTCGACTGCGGGTAGCCCGGCCAGTGCCGGAGCTGCCTTGTCTCGACACCGAGCTTCGCGCTGATGTTGGCAAGGTGGTACTTCACCGCGTCGATGCTGGTGTGGCGCAGCCGCGCGATCTCCGCGCGCCCGAGCCCGTGGCGCACGAGGTCCAGGACTGCCCACTCGGCGGGCGTCAGGGTGTCCGGGTGCGGTGGCCGGCCGCGGCTGCGAGGCATGCGGGCAGGGTAGAGGGGCGTGGCCCGAATTACCCTACCCGCGACGTCGCCGGCGCAAGACACCGGCAACGCCGAGGCCGCCGAGCAGGAAGACGAGGCCGGCTGCCGGGAAGATGCCGTCGACGCCGGTCGCCCACGCCACCAGGGCGCCGGCGGTCGGGCCGATGATGCCGGCGACGTACAGCGGCAGCAGGACGAGGTTGAGGGTGGCGGAGCGGCGCTCGGCGGGCGCCTCGGTGGCGATCAGGCCGAACATCATGGCCTGCACCGCTGCCTGGAATGCCGCGTAGATCGCCGCCAGCCCGGCCAGCAGCACCACGCCGGACGCCAGCGGCATGAGGCCGACGACCACGCCGCCGCCGATCAACGAGGCGGCGAGCACTGGACGGAAGCCGATGCGGTCGCCGATCGGACCGGAGATCGGCGACACCAGCGCGCCGACGAGCGCTGCGGTGCCGGTGACCAGCGCGATCGCGCTGGCGAGCCCGGCGCCCGTTCCGAAGATGCGCTCGACCAGGATCGGCAGGAAGGGACGGAACATCTGGTTGGCGAGGATCGCCACCCCGAAGATCAGGAAGAGGCGCCGCACGGTCGCGTCGCGCAGCACGCCGACGATCGCGTCGCGTGCCAGCGGGAGCGTCCCGCCGGCCGGCACGATCTCGGGCCGGATCTCGCGGGTGCCGACCAGCAGGACCACGACGATCGCCGCGGACAGGGCCGCGGACAGCGCGAACACCGCGGGCAGCGGCAGGTGCAGGCCGTCGACCATCAGTCCGGCGATGACCGGGCCGATGGCGAAGCCGATGGGACTGGTCGCGCCGAACAGCGCGCTCATCGTGCCGATCCGGTGCCGCGGCGTGACGTCGCGCAGGGCCGCCAACATCACCCCGGTGTTGCCCAGCTGCAGCCCGGTGAGCAGCAGCGCGCCGCCCAGCTGCCACGGTTCGCGCGCCGCGGCGACCGCGCCGAAGACGACCGCTTCGACGACGGCGCTGCGCACGATCACCGCCCGGCGGCTGTACTTGTCGGCCCACACGCCCCAGAACGGCACGAGCAGGATGCCGAAGACGAAGATCAGCGAGGTGAAGATGCCGGTGAACGCCGGGATGTCGGCCTCGGGCAGGCCAACCTCGCGCAGCCGCAGCGGCAGGAAGGCGAAGATCTGGCTGACACCGAGCGCCTCGATCGTCGAAGTGACGCCGTAGGCGAGCAGCAGCGAGCGCCAGCCCTGCCGAGCGGGGGAGTCCACGCCGCGAGTCTATCGACGACCGATGCCCCGGGCCGGTAATGTGCTGCCGGAGGCGGATGACATGAGCACGAGATACGAACCTGCGCGACGCGGCGCGCTGATCGGCGGCATCTGGCTGGTGGGCCTGGGCCTGATCTTCCTCGCCCAGCAGCTGCTCGAGATCCCCTGGTCGCAGGCGTGGCCGCTGTTCCTGATCCTGGCCGGCATCGCCGGGGCGGCGCAGATCCTGTTCGGCTTCGGCGGGTGGGCAGGCTCTGTCGCCTGGATGCGCTGGATCTGGCCGGTCCTGCTCGTCGGCCTGGGCGTGCTGTTCCTGGGGGTCACCACCGGCACGTGGGGCATCCGCTTCGGCGACCTGGTCACCTGGTGGCCGCTACTGCTGGTGGGCATCGGCGTCCTGTTCCTGATCGGCGCGGTCTGGCCCGGCCAGCGGCGCTCGGCGCAGGAAGCGGTGTCGATGGATGCCGAGGGCGTGTCACGCGCCGAGGTCGTGGTGCGCTTCGGCGCCGGTGAGCTCGCGATCGGTGCCGGTCGCAGGGGCAAGCTGGTCGAGGGCGAGTTCGTTGGCGGTGTCGTCGCCAAGCGGCCGTCGCGCGAGCGCGTCGAGCTCAGCCCGGACATGGAGCGCGGCGCGTGGTGGGGCGGGGAGCGGCTCGACTGGGACGTCCGCCTGGCGCCGGACATCGAGCTCGACCTGCGGATCGAGGGCGGGGCGAGCCGCAGCGCGCTCGACCTGCGTGAGCTGCGGGTGCGGCGGCTGGATCTCAGGACGGGCGCCAGCCAGACCAACGTGCGCTTGCCGGCGCATGGCGCCACGGCGGTGCGTGCGGATGCCGGCGCCGCGCAGGTGAGCTTCGACGTGCCGCCCGGCGTGGCGGCCCGTATTCGCTCGCAGATGGTCGTCGGCGCGACCGATGTCGACGAGTCGCGCTTCCCGAAGCTCGACCGCGGCCGCTACGAGTCGCCTGACTTCGCGACCGCCGCGGATCGCGTCGAGATCGACGTCCGCGGCGGCATGGGCAACGTCCGGATCAGCTGAGCGCACTCACCTGATCGCGGATCAGGCTCGCCGGTCGAACACCTCTCCGGGCTGCCACGGCGTGCCGAGCGCGGGGAGCAGCCAGCGGTCGAGGCCGAGCCAGCCGGCATTGCGCCACGCGAGCACCAGCAGCGTGCCGAGGATGATCAGGATCGGGTTGCTGCTCACCGTGCCGGCCAGCAGGTAGTTCGCGTTCATCACGATCCCGAAGAACGCCGCGATGCCGGTCAACGCACCGAGGATCAGCGCCAGGCCGACGGCCAGCTCGCCGATCGTCACCAGCCAGCCGAAGATGCCGGCGTTGGGGACGACCACGTTCTGCAGGAACCAGGCGTACCAGCCGGTGACGTCGGGATGATCGCCGCCGGTCTTGGCGAGCGCCCCCTGCGCGAAGCCGTTCACCGCGGCGCCGGCCTGCGCGCCGGTCCACGCCGGCGAGCCGAGCTTGCCGAGCCCCGACGACAGCCATTCGTAGCCGAGGTAGAGGCGCACGATGAGCCAGATCCACGAGGCGCGCGTGTCCGCAAACAACCACCGGGCGAACGGCGGCTCGCGCAGCTCGCCGGGTTGCGGGCCTGTCCCCCGCGCAAGAGCGGTCATCACATCTCTCCCTAGAACCAATCCGATTCGGGACCGATGGCTCGCACGTCACGTGCCGTCTGGCCCTGCCCCCGCCGGTGGCGCAGCTCGCATTGTTGCAGCATGCATGGCGACTTCGTCCAGTCCCAGGCCGCACACGACGACGTTCCATCCGGGATGTCGCACCTGGTCGTGGTCGCCGACACGGACCTTCCCACCGATGCCTTCCGTCGCGCGGTCGTCGAGGACGATCCGGCCTGGATCGGTGGCCGCATGCCGGACGCCGCCGCGCCCGCCGGGATGTCGCGGCATCTGACGGGTCTGGGGCTGCACATCGTCGATCACAGCGGGGCGTTGCTGCGCAAGGCCGCGTTCGTGGACATCGGTCCGCTCCGGAGCGTGGGGGACGGGTTCGAGGTCGAGATCGGCTGGTGCGCAGCGACGCTGGCGCCGCTCTTCCCGGTCTTCGCCGGGCGGCTGGCGGTCGCCGAGGGCCAGCTGCGCATCGAGGGCTGGTACGCGCCGCCGGGCGGCATCGTCGGCCGGGTCGCCGACCGGATGCTGCTGAACCTCGCCGCGCGCGGAACGGCGCGCTGGCTGCTCGCCGCGCTCGCCGACGTGGTGCGCTCGCGCGACGTGCGGGTCGCCTAGCCGCTCGTCACCGCGGCGGTCGCGGCGTCGAACGGCGTTGCGTCAGCCGCGGTCGAGTCCGTGCTTGGCGACGAACGCGGCGGCCTGCGCGCGACGCTGCAGGTCGAGCTTGGCGAGAATGCTGCTCACGTAGTTCTTCACCGTCTTGTCGGAGAGGAAGACCTCGGCGGCGATCTCCTTGTTCGTCTTCCCCTCGGCGACCAGCAGCAGGATCTTGCGCTCCTGGGCGGTGAGCTCGGCGAGCTCGTCGTGCTCGTCGCCCGATGCGGCGCGCCGGACGCGCTCGAGCACGCGCTCGGTGACGGCCGGGTCCAGCAGCGAGTCGCCGCGGCCGACGGCCTCGAGCGCGGCGACCAGGTCGCGACCGCGCACCTGCTTGAGCAGGTAGCCGCTCGCCCCGGCGATGATCGCCGACAGGACGGCCTCCTCGTCCGGGTAGCTGGTCAGCATGACGACCCGGGTCTGCGGCATCTCGGCACGGATCTCCCGGCAGGCCTCGATCCCCGAGCCGTCCGGCAGCCGCACGTCCATCACCACCAGGTCGGGCTGGAACTTGCGCGCCGCGGCCAGCGACTCGGCGACCGTCCCTGCCTGCGCGACCACGGTGAACTCCGGCCGGCGCTCGAGCAGCGCCACGAGGCCCTGTCGCACGATCTCGTGGTCGTCCACGACCAGCAGCCGCAGTGGATGCGTCGCGTCGTGGATCGTGTCCTGTGTCATTCGCTGACGACTCCTGCATCGGTCCCGAGCGGGACGTCGAGGATGATACGGGTGCCGGCGCCCGGCTGGCTCACGATCTGGAACCCGGCGCCCATGCGCGTGGCACGATCGGCCATGTTGCGCAGGCCGCGGTGGCTCGTGCCGACCTTCGCCGCGGCGTCGAAGCCGCGGCCGTCGTCGGCGATCTCCAGGTGCAGCTCGCCCTCGGCCGGCTCGATCGAGATCGTGGCGTGGCTCGCCTGCGCATGGCGAGCGACGTTGGCCAGCGTCTCGCGGACGATGCTCAGCAGCTCGCCCGACAGGTCGACCGGCAGCGGCCCGGGGTCGCTGCCGCGCACGTCGATGTCGACCGCCGAGTTGAGGCGCACCTCGTCGGCCAGGGTCTCGAGGGCGAGCAGCAGGCCGCCCTCCTCGAGCAGCACCGGTCGCAGGCCGAAGATGAAGCCGCGGATCTCGTTGATCGTGCCGTGCAGCGAGTCGATTGCGGCGTCGACCCGCGCGGCCGCCTCCTCGGGCGCCTCGCTGACCAGCTCCGGGACGTCGTCAAGCGACAGCGTGACGCCGTAGATGCGCTGGATGATCGTGTCGTGCAGATCGCGGCTGATGCGCTCGCGCTCGGTGACGATCCCCAGGCGACGCACCCGATCATGCAGGCGTGCGTTCTCCATGGCGATCCCGCTGTGCAGCGCGAAGCGCTCGACGAGCCGCTGGTCGTCCTCGTTGAACTCCGGCGCTCCCTGCTTCTCGGTGAGGTACAGGCGGCCGATCGACCGTTGGCCGACGGTGATCGGCACCCCCAGGAACGAGCGCATCGCCGGGTGGTTCGGCGGGAAGCCGTAGCGTCGCGGGTCGGTCGTGATGTCGGCGATGCGATAGGCGCGGTTCTCGCGGATGATCAGGCCCAGCAGTCCTCGTCCCCGCGGCAGCGAACCGATGCGCTCGCGCTGCTCGTGGCTCATGCCCGAGGTCACGAAGCGCTCGATGACCCCGTCCTCGTCGACGATGCCGAGCGCGGCGTACGTGGCGTCGACCAGCTCGCGCACGCGGTCGACGATGCCCTGCAGCACGCCGTCCACGCTCTGCAGACCGGCAATGCCGCGAATCGCCACGTCGAGGGCGGCGAGGTTGCCCTCGGCGCGTCGGGCGCGGGCCTCGCCGTGGACCGATTCGAGCGCCAGGCCGACCGCGTGGCGCAGCAGCGAGGCCGCCTCGCCGTCCGGCGGATCCAGCGCCAGGCGGCCGAGCGCCGCCGGCGCGCCGACCGGGCGGCCGCCGGCCGCGGCATCCGCGACGAGCGTTCCGCAGCCCACCACCACCCCGGCGAGGGGCGGCGCGTCGATCAGCAGCGCCGCTCCCCGGAAGCCGAGCTGCTCGGCGAGGAGCTGAAGGGTGGACGCGATGCGATCGCGCTCCGCATCGGTCCGCCCATCCTGCCAGGCCGACACAGCGTCGATGAGGTGAGTCAGCGGCAGCGCGACCGGGTCAGGCATGGGACAAGGCTACCGGGATGTCCCGGTCACTGTCCCGGCCAGACCGGGACATCGGGCATGCGATGGCGGGCCGCATGGCACGTGTCGCGGTCGCATCGGTCTGGTGAAATGGGAAACGTCGAAATGGAGCCGCCCAACGACGGCTCTTCCACGAAGCAGGGAACAGATGACCAGGATCTTCATCTTCATCTCGGCGTTCGTCAGCATGGCGCTGCTTACGCTCATCTACACGCAGGTCGCACAGCAACCCGCCGTCGCCCAGGCCGAGAACGGCGGAGCGAACCAGGGCACGCTGGAGATTCACGCCTTCGACCTCGGCTTCAAGCCGAACATGCTCCACGTCCCGAACCCGGGGCGTTACACGATCAAGCTCGTCAACGACGGTGCGATGCCGCATGACTTCGCGACGGCCGATGGCACGGTGATCGTCGCCGCGCAGGCGGGCGAGACGGTCACCGCGGAGATCGACGTGCCGGCCGCCGGATTCGACTTCATCTGCTCCATCCCCGGCCACGCAGCCGCGGGCATGACCGGCAGCATCATGGTCGATGGCGGCACCGCCGGGCGGCCGAACGCGACACCGGCGCCGAGCATGGGCGATCACGGCGGTCCCGGGGCGGCGCTGCCCGCCAAGGACCCCAATGCCCCGAAGTACGAGCTCCGCGATCCCACCGCACCGAAGCTGATGTCGGGCAAGGTCCACGACATCACCCTCGTCACCGAGGAGAAGCTGATGACCGTGGCCGACGGCTACGTGCAGAAGGTCTGGACGTTCAACGGCACCGTGCCGGGTCCAGTGCTGCGGGTGAAGGTCGGTGACACGGTGCGGATCCACCTCCAGAACCCGAAGACCAGCCAGATGAACCACTCGGTCGACTTCCACGCCTCGATGGTGGCCTGGAACGACGAGATGACCGATATCGCGCCGGGCCAGGAGAAGCTCTACGAGTTCACGGCCGAACATGCGGGCGTGTGGATGTACCACTGCGGCACGGCGCCGACGCTGCATCACATCGCCAACGGGATGTACGGCATGATCATCGTCGAGCCGACCGCGGGCCTGCCGACGGTCGACGCCGAGTACGCCATCGTGCAGAGCGAGTGGTACCTCGGCCCGCAGGGCCAGCCGACCGATCTGACCAAGGCCTCGGCCGGTGCGCCGGATCCCGACTTCGTGGTCTTCAACGGCGTGGCCAACCAGTACAAGGACAACCCGATCAAGGTCAAGACCGGCGAGCGCGTGCGGATGTTCATCCTGGACGCCGGACCGAGCGTGGACAGCTCGTTCCACATCGTTGGTACGATCTTCGATGACGTGATCAAGGAAGGCATCCACCTGAAGCGCGGCAACGATGGCTCGTGGGGCTCGCAGGCCGTCGACCTCTCGCCGGCGCAGGGGGCGATCGTCGAGTTCACCACGGCCGAGGATGGCCTCTACCCGATGGTGACCCATGCGTTCAACCTGGTTGGACGCGGAGCGCTGGGCTTGGTCCAGGCCGGTGACGGCGATCCCCTCAACTGATCCGATGGACCTGGCCATCGGTCCGATGCCGGAGCGGCGCGATGCCGCTCCGGCATCCGCACGCCTGAGCGAACGCTCCGTCCTGCAGCTGGGCATCGGCCTGGCCGCGGGCTTCGTCGTCCTGTCGCTGGTGACCGGCGTCGTGCCGCTCGGCCCGCTGCACGGCTGGGTGGCGATCCACCTCGCGCTGGCCGGCGCCACCACCGTGGCGATCGGCACGTTCATGCCTCACTTCGGGGTGACGCTGGCCGGCACCCGGCCGGAGCCCGTCGCCGCGCGGCTCGCCGGCGTCCTGTCGCTGGCAAGCGGCATGGCGCTGGTCGCGCTCGGGCGACCGCTGCTCGGCGATCACCTGGCTGCCGGCGGCGGCGTATTGGTGCTCATCGGCCTCGGCATCACGGCCTGGAACACGTATGCACCGATGCGCTCGGGCCTGACCCGGCGCCACCCGATCGTGCAGGTCACCTACGGCGTGGCGCTGGCCGACCTGGTCGTGGGTGCCACGCTGGCCACGTTGTTCCTGCTCGGCTTCGCGCCGGTGACCGGTGCATGGGTCGCGCTCAAGCCGGCCCACGCCTGGCTCAACGTCTTCGGCTTCGTGTCGCTGACGATCGCCGGAACGCTGATCTACCTCTATCCGACGATGCTCGGCACCCGCATCCGGCCCCACTGGACGATGGTGATGGCCGTCATCGGCCTGCTGGTCGGGCCGCCGGTGGTGGCCATCGGATCCGCGCTCGAGTCGCAGGCCGTGGCGGTGGTCGGCGGCGCGGTCGCGCTGGCCGGTGCCATCGGTCTGCTCGGCTACGGCCTCGAGATCCGGAGCCGCCGCGGCCGATGGGCGAACGACCTCGCCTGGCACAGCCTCACCGCACGCCACGGCCTGGCCGGCATGGCGTGGTTCGTGGTGACCGTCGCCGTGGCGCTGGTGGGCCTCGTGCGTAACGGCGCAGCCGTGCCCGGCTGGACGCTTGGATCCATGGCGCTGCCGCTCATCGGCGGCTGGGCCCTGCAGGAGCTGGTGGCGGCCTGGGGCCATCTGCTGCCGGCGGTCGGCCCGGCCGACATGGCGGCCAAGGCCCGCCAGCGTGCCGTGCTGTCGCGGCTCGCGCTGCCTCGGGTCATCGCCTGGAACCTGGGCGTGGCGCTGGCCTGGATCGGCCTCGGCCTGTGGATGCCGGTGCTGATCGGGTTGGGCGCGGTGCTGCTGGGTGGCGCAGTGGTCACCGCGCTCGTGTTGCTCGGCAGGGCGCTGAGCATCGGACAGGCACGCCGGTCATCCTGAGCGTACGGACGCCGGCGTGCTCGCATGACCGGGTCGGTGGATCCTCGGCTGACCTCGGTGGCTGCCGGGAAGAGGTTGCCGATCAGCGCGACTGCTACAACCGGGCCTGATCGGCGGCAGGTGTCCCGCCGATATCAGTCGCACTGCTCGGCGAGGCGCGGATCAGTCCGAACGCCCGATTTCAACAAGCGCGACTGATCGCCGGCCGCGGCGGGGCGCTCGTCGCAGGCGCTGGATCGGTCAGGCGCAGAGCCGGCAGCCGTCGCTGCTCAGGAACGCGTGACCGAGCCAGAAGCGCCTCCGGATCGTCAGCCCGTGGCTCTATCCACGATCGAGGGCGCTCTGCACACGCCTTGTTCGCTGTCGTAGCCGCTGGCTGGCGATTACGACGGCCGACGAGCCGAGCTGACGTGCCGACGCACGCCGAACCACTTGCCGTTCGCCGATAGAGCCACCTGCTGGCTCCGCGGAGGGGTTCCGCCCGTCGCTGCCTAGTGTGCCGTGGCCGGCGTGGCGATCATCTCGGCGATCTCATCTGCCCAGCTGTCGATCGCGTCCCATTCGCGGAAGTCGCCGTATGGCGCGCGGACCAGGCCGACGATCGCCCGCTCGCCGAAGCCGAGCTGCGCTCGCTCGAGGGCCCCGCTGAAGACGCGATGCCCGACCGCGGAGACCTGGCGCACCAGGCCGTCGACCTCGACCGCGTCCCCGGCCGGAACCGGCGGCTCGCCCAGCGGACCGCTCGAGAAGAGCCACACGGCACGGTCGCGCAGGGTGTCCGCCTGGCGCTGCACGAACTCGGTGGCGCTCTTCATCCAGTGCCCGGCGTAGACGGCGCTGCCGATGATCACCGCGTCGTACCCGGCCGCCGACCCGACGACCTCGGGTGGCAGCACTTCGACGTCGACCCCGCGTTCACGGAGCCGCTGTGCAAGTGATTCGCCGATCTCGGCGGTCGCGCCGTGCTTCGAGGCGACCGTGACCAAAGCTCTCATCTCGATGCCCTGCCTTTCAGCGTCGGCGGCCGCCGGCCGTCAGCGGGCGTGGCCGATCGCCGACCGTTCGGAACAAGCATGGCTGACGCCCTGACAGCCGAGCACCTGCCAGAGGTCAGGTGCAGTCGGGAGCAATGGCATGGCAAACGATGCGCTCGGACATGCTCGATTGAGCGGGCGTCACTCGGGTCGACGGTGCGAAACGTACTCGCCGGCGGGGCGGCGGAAGCCGACCGACAGCCGGTTCCAGCCGTTGATGGCGATGATCGCCAGCGTCAGGGCGACCTGTTCGGCCGCGTCGAACTCGCTCGCCATCCAGTCGTAGTCGTCGGCCGGCGCGCCGGTCTGCGGCAGCAGCGTCAGCGCCTCGGTCCAGGCCAGCGCGGCGCGCTCGCGGCTGCTGAAGTCGGGCGCCTCGCGCCAGACCGCGACCATGTTCAGTCGCTGCTGGTCCTCGCCGATGGCCAGCGCGTCCTTGGTGTGCATGTCGACGCAGAAGGCACAGCCGTTGAGCTGCGAGGCGCGCAGCTTGACAAGCTCGCGGAGCTTCGGCTCGAGCGTGCTGTGATGGACGACCGTCTCGAGCGCCGACATGGCGCGGGTCGCCTCGGGGAGGGCTTCGTTGTAGTCGAGCCGGGGCTCCTCGACGGCGTGTGCGGTATGGCGTTGGATCAGTTCGGTGGTCATGGTTCTCCTAGTACCCGGTGAATTCTTCACTGCGAATGTCGTCCTCGTCGACGGCCATCTCGGCCAGCACGGCGCGCATGGCGCGCACCATGCCGGCCGGGCCGGCGAGGTAGTAGATCGGCTGCTCGATGCCGTCGAGGTGGCGTCGCAGCATGTCGGCGTCGACATGGCCGCGCTCGCCGCCCCACGCGTCGGCCGGCTGGGGAGCGGACATCACCGGCACGAACGCGAGCTTCGGCTCGCGCTCGGCAAGCTGCCGCAGCTCGTCGGCAAAGGCCGCATCGGTCGGGCGCCGGTTGGCGTGGATCAGCACCACCCGATAGGGGAGCGACCCGCCGTGCATCTGCTCGACAAGGATGCTGCGGAACGGGGTGATCCCAACGCCGCCGGCGAGAAGCACGGCCGGGCGCTGCGCATGGTGCAGCCGGAAGTCGCCGAACGGTCCCTCGAGCTTCATGCTGGTGCCCAGCGGCACGCGCTGCAGGACACGCTTGAACGCGGTATCGCGCAGTCGGGTGGTGATCTGGATGATCTCCTCTGACGGTGCGCTGGAGACCGAGAAGCCGCGTGTGTTGCCCTCGGCATCGGTCTCGGGCGGATCGTGCAGCGTGATATCGATGAACTGACCGGCCCGGTACGTCCAGTCCGCGGGCTTGGCCCAGCGGAAGCTCATCGTGCGGTCGGCGACCAGCTCGCGGCTGACCAGCGGTGCCTCGAAGACCGGCCAGGCGACGGTCTCGGTGCTCATGCGGGCACCCGTGACCGCGCGAGATTCGCGCGGCGCCAGCCGCCGTTCGCCATGGCGATCGTCGCGAGCTCGAAGGTGATCAGGCTGGTGTTCGGTACGAGCTCGCTCGACATGTGAGCACTGGTTCCTCTCTGCTTCCGATGATGGTGGTGGCAGACCGATGCATCAGTCGATCCGCACGATTTCGCGCTGCAGGGTGTGGGCGGGGCGCCGCTCGGGGCGCGGCCGCGCGCCGCGGCGCAGCGACAGCCCCTGGACCACGGCACCCGCCGACGAGCCGACGAACAGCAGCAGGGCGATCACGTTCAGCACGCCGCCGGTCTGCCACAGCGCCTGGTTGCCGAGCAGGTCCCCCCCGACGATGCGCACCAGCAGCCCGGCGTGCAGCAGGACGAGGTGCGCGTAGAAGCGCGGCCGGTAGGGGAGCGGCACGCGCAGCACCGCCGGCACGATCACCGGCGCATGGCCGAAGACCATCGACATCACGAAGCCGAGGAAGATGGCGTGCAGCATCGTGTCGTAGGCGCTGCCGGCAACGCTGGCGCCGAACGCCAGCCAGGCGATGCCGCCGACCGCCAGCCAGGCGTAGCCGATGAGCAGGCAGAGCGCGATGAACCGCGTGACGCCCTGCATGCGGACGGTCCGGCGGGCGAGGTCGTGGGCCGCCAGCCAGGCGGTCAGGGCCAGCAGACCGATGCCCGCGACCCGCATCCCGAGGTCGGGCAGCACGAGGGACACGGCCACCCCGGCGACGAAGGGGAGCGCCGCGGCGACGAATGTGGCTCGGGCGCTCGGCGACAGCTTTCCCAGCCGCGACAGCTCGAGCCGCTCGCCGGCGATGACCAGCACCAGGAATGCGGCGAGCCAGGGAATGATGGCGCTCACCGGCCGGCCGGCAACCCACAGGAGGGCGGCGACCGCCCACCCCACGGCGCCGACCGCCTGGACCCGGGTGTGCAGCGCGACCTCGATGCGGTCGAAGGCGACGTACATCGCCATGAGCACGATGCCCGCGGCCAGCAGCAGCGCGCCGGCGAGCACGTCGGGCGCGCCGACCAGCAGCGCAACCCCGCCCAGCCCGGCGGCCAGTGGCGAAGCGTAGGCCCAGCGCGCGCCCAGCGCCACGGCGCGCTCAAGCGCGATCATCGTGCCGAGGAAGCCGAGCGCCATGAGCAGGCCGTGGGCGGCCGCCAGGTGCGTGGCGGCGCTCGGCATGCCAATCCCGAGCAGCACCAGCGCGCCGGTCAACCCGCCGAGCAGCGCCGCTCCGCCGAGGGCCAGCAGCGCGAGGCTGCGACGGTTGATCATCGGCGCCAGCCGAGCTGGGCCTTGGCCGTATCGGTCATCAGGTCCGGTGACCAGAGCGGGTCGTAGGTGACCTCGATGTCGACGTCGAGCACCCGGTCGAGGCCGAGCAGCGCCCAGCGGATGCCGTCGCTGAGGTACGGCCCGAGCGGGCAGGCGGGCGTCGTGGTGGTGATGAGGATGTTCGCCACGCCATCGGTCACCGAGGCGTCGTAGACCAGGCCGAGGTCGACGATGTTCACGCCGAGCTCGGGGTCGATCACGTCCCGCAGGCGCTCGTCGAGCTCGTCGCGGGTCACCTCGCTGGAGAGCAGCGCCGCCACGTCGAGCGGCTGGTCGAGTTTGTCGTTCATGGCCGCGATCCCACGTGCGCCAAGCAGAGGGTCGGCTCGACGAACGGCTCGAGGCGCACCTCCTCGTACGGCGCGCCGAGCTCCTCCAGCGCCCCGCGCATCAGGCCCAGGTGGACGCCGCAAACCACGTCACCGCGGTCGCGGGCGAGCCGGCCGAACGGGCAGGCGTGGAGCCGGATCGGGTCGCCGGCGTGCGCGGGTGCCTCCGGCGAGAAGCCCGCGTCGTCGAGCAGGTCCACCAGCTGGCCGACGGCGTCGTCGCCGCTGTCGTCCGCGGCGCCGGCCAGCGCGCGGCCCCAGCGCTCCCCGGCACGGCGGGCCGCGGCGTGCGAATCGGGACGTCGGGCGAGCTCGTCGGCCAGGACCGTGGCCAGCGCGCGGTAGGGCGCCGCATCGTCATCGGTCGCGCCGGGTGCGACGCGGTAGCGGATCGATGGGCGGCCTCGACCGCCGGACCGGGCGAATTCGGTGACGACCAGTCCGGCGCCGATCAGCTGCTCGAGGTGTTCGCGCGCGGTGTTCGGGTGGAGATCGACCGCATCGGCCAGATCGCGGATGCCCATCGGCTCCGGTGCCGCCTGGCGCAGGACGGTCAGCAGCCGCGAGCGGCTGACGCCCGCGAGCAGGCGATGTCGGTCGAGTGACGGCGTCATGCTTGCATTTTGCACGGAAGTAGGCGTAAATATCAAGTGTCCACACCCGCGGGCCCCAAGGAGCCACCCGAGATGATGACCATGACCGACCAGCAGGCAGCCGATGCCATGCATGCCCACCACGAAGAGATGAGCACGGCGCTGCGACAGCGCGTCGCGGCCCTGGGTGCCGCCGTTCAGTCGCGGCAGGGGCATTTCGACCAGCAGCGTGCCGTCCTCGACTACCTCGAGCACGACCTGCTGCCGCACGCCATGGCCGAGGAGAAGGCGCTCTATCCGGCCGGTGACAGTGGCCTCACCGCCATGCTGGTGCGGGCGATGCTTGCCGAGCACCGGAATCTCATCGCGCACGTCGATGCGTTCCGCAACGCGACCGATGCCATCCAGGCGGTCGCGCTGTCGAGCGCCATCCTGGCGCTCTTCGAATCGCACCTGTCCAAGGAGAACGACCTGCTCATCCCGGCGCTGGTCGCCGACGAGCACGTCTCCCTGGTCGAGCTGCTGGGCGGCATGCACGAGCTGCTCGGCGAAGGCCACGCATGACCGATGCCGCCGTCGACGGGCTGGCCGGGGTGCTCATCAAAGCCCTGCGACGGCTTGGCACCGCCGGTCAGCCCGAGGCGGCCAGCCGCCTCGGCGCGGAGGCCTACGTCCTGGTGCGGCATGACCAGCCGCGCATCGCGGAGCGCCTGAACGGCGTGATGCACCATCTCGCGCGGCTCGAAGCCGCGCTCGAATCCGAAAGGAGCACACCGGTGACCGATGATCTCGTCCTCGACGTTCGCAGCGAGCCGCCCATCCGACGGCACGGCCTCATCTTCGAGACGTTCGACAAGCTCGCCGTCGGCACGGCATTCGTGCTGGTCAACGACCACGACCCGAAGCCGCTCTACTACCAGCTGGCCGCCGAGCAGGGCGGCACGTTCAGCTGGGACTACCTGGAGCAGGGCCCGCAGGTCTGGCGCGTCCGGATCGCTCGAACCGCGGAAGCCGATGTCGCTCAGCCGGCCTGACCGATGATGCACATCCCGATCGAGGCGCCGCGCGATGAGCGTGCGTTGCTCGAGCTCGGGGATCCTGCCGGCCGCGCGACCCATGCCGATGGTGGCCTGACCCCATGGGCGTGTGGCTGCTCGGAGGACGCCGCCGTGTGCAACGACGAGCGCTGCGTCGACATCGTCCCCGAGCTGTTCGTCGAGCTGATCTGACGCTCACCCTGCCGACCGGTCGCCTCGCGGCGCTGCTGCGCGGCGCGGCGACCGGTGATCTCCTGCCGCCCGCGACCGTGGAGTTCGGTCGCGCGCGCCGCCTCGATGCGACCGCGTTCGTGCTGCCCGGCACCGGTCGCATCGAGGACTATGTCGCCGCGCTGTCCGGCGAGGCTCCCACCTTCGCCGCGTGGGACGGGCGCATCGCCGTCGTCGAGCCGGATGGCGCGACACCGCACCGGGTGGTGATCGTCGATCGCTACGGCCAGGTCTACGAAGCCACCGACGCGGAGGGCACCGCGGGGTTGCCGACGGTGGCGGCCCTCGAGGAGTGGTTCAGGTTCCTGGCCACGGCGTGCCCGGAGTGCGGCGTGCTCGACGACCCGCGACCGCGGGACTGGACTCCGTAGACGACGCATGCGAGGGCGGCCGCTCGATCGAGCGGCCGCCCTCGCTGCTTGCCGACGCAGACGGTCAGACGGGTCGCGGCGCGTGCGTGTACGACCCACCGGTCATGTAGCGCACCGCGGCGTCCACGACCACGCCCAGCACGATTCCGCCGATGAGCGCCGTCACCAGATACAGGCCGTCGAATGCCGGCCCGAACGTGCTGAGGCTGCCGAACGCCTCGCTGCCGAGCCAACCGCCGACCAGCACCGCCGCGGCGCTGACCAGCCACTCGTAGCCGGTCTTCGGCTCACCGACGAACAGCGGAACGGCGCCGAGCACCAGGGCGCCGGCGATCAACAGGATCACGGCAATGCCGCTCATCCCCACGTTCCAGTCGAACAGCTCGAGCATGTCACACCTCCTCGGGTTCACTCGTGTGTCGACATGCTCAGGATCGGCGGCCGATTCGCGACCGTTGAGTGCCAGAGGTCGTCAATCGGCGGGTACGTTCGGCCCGAATCGGCGGCGCGCCGCTGCTGCGGCCGGGTTCGGGCCATTGGTCGTCGATCGCGATGACGGGCGGCCCTTCCACGGCGGCGGGCCGACCGCCGAGGCTTGCATGAGCAGCCGGCGAATCCAGAGCGTGGCGCCGGCGGAAGGAGATGGGCATGAAATCGGTAGTGATCTACGCGTCTCACGCCGGGAACACGCGGCGCATCGCCGAGGCGGTCGCCAGGGCGCTTCGCACGGCAGGCCCGACGGAGGTGATGCACGCCGAGCAGGTGATGGCGCTCGAGGACGACGTCGACCTGCTCGTCATCGGTGGGCCGACGGAGGGCCACGGTCCGACGCCGGAGATCAAGGACCTGGTGCACCGCATCGCCGGCACGGTGCGCGGCCTTCGCGCAGCCGCGTTCGACACGCGGCTGCAATGGCCGAAGCTGCTCTCGGGCTCGGCCGCCGCGGCGATCGGCGCCTCCCTGCGTGCCAGCGGCGCGCGGGTGGTGCTGCCGCCGGAAAGCTTCATCGTATCGATGAAGCCGGAGCTGCTGCCCGGAGAGGAGGAGCGCGCGACGGCCTGGGGCGAACAGCTCGTGAACCGCGTCGCGGAGCTGGCCATCCCGGTCTAGCGAAAGGAGGTCGACATGCCGCGGCGAATCGGTCGTCCGCGAGTCGTTCGCAATCTCACCTCTCCGCTGCGCACCAGGCTGCGGACGAGCGTACCGCGCATTCGGCGGCGCCTCGTGCGACGGCCGATGCGCTGGATGCTGCCTCGCTGGTTCGAGCTACGGGTTCCCGGCCGGCGATCGGTTGGGGGGTGACCCACGCTGCGGCGGCGGCCGGTCGGCCGCTGCCGCCTTCCCTCATTCGTCGGGCCAGTCGAGGCCGAAGATCAGCGGCCGGCTGATCGCCAGCCGCGGCTCGAAGTAGCCGCACAGGATCGCCGCATCCGGCCCCTCCACCGACCCCTGGGAGTATGCGCAGGTCCGGCACTCGGTGGCCGGGCGTCGTCCGTGGCGGGGACAGGCGACGGCACCCTCGCGCACGAGCAGCTGCAACGGAGCGCGACGGTCGTTTCGCTGAACTGTTGAGCTCACCATGCGGTCAGCGTGCCGCTTGACCGACGAGGCGCCAAGGGCCATTCGGCACCATTGCATCGCTCGGCTGCTGGCCGTCCTGGTGCGTCTCCTCAGCCGGGTGCGCGAACGACCAGGACCGATGCGCCGGCGTGCTGGATCACGTTCCGCGCCACGCTGCCCAGCGCCCCGGGGAAGCCGGTCGAGCTGCGTCGCGAGCCGGTGACGATCAGGTCAGCTCCGATCTCCCTGGCCAGCTCGAGGATCTCCTGGGCCGGGTTGCCGGTGGCGACCCGGGCTTGCGCCTCGACGCCCGCCGCGCGCAGCCGTTCGGTGGCGACCCGCGCAACCTCACGGTGCGTGGCGAGCCGCTCGTCGGCGAGCTGAATCTCGAGCTCGGCCCACGCTGCCGACCCGAATCCGCCGGCGCCGACGCCGACGAGTGACGAGATCGGCTGGCTGACGCTGACCACGTCGACCGGCATGCCGCGAACGATCGGCCAGGAGGCGACCGCTTCGACGGCGGGTTCCGAGGTGGCCGTGCCGTCGCTGGCCAGCAGGACGTGGCTGACCGACGGCGCGCGCGCGACGAGCACCGAGCAGTGCGCCTGGCTGCTCACCTCGGTTGACACCGACCCGAGCAGCGCCGAGCGAATGACACCATGTCCGCGGCTGCCCATCACGATCAGGTCGGCATTGATGCGCTCCGCCTCCGCCCGGACCGCGGCGCCCGGATGGCCGCGCAGCACCGCGCTCTCGACGCGACGGCCGGGGCCGGAAAGCGCACGGACGACGGTCTGCAGCTCCGCGGCAAGGTCCTCGACCAGCTGGGCATCGGCCTCCGCCGGATCGACCGGCACGCTGCCGAGCTCGAACAGCGATGAGCGCGGCCGGAGCACCGTCACCGCTTCGATGTAGCTGTCGTCGGGTAAGTCGAGGTGGGCGAGCAGGTCGCGCGCCTGCTCCGAGCCCGCCGATCCGTCGTACGCGTAGAGCACTCGCATCCGCAATCTCCCGTTGGGTCTGTTCACGCCCAGCATGGCCGCGCCGGCGGACGTTGAACAGGGCCACTCGGCCGGTCGGCGAGCGCCGAGCACGAGGCTCGCCGACCGAGGGCCGAATGGCACGACCCTTCACGACGCGCGGCACTCGCCAGCGCGGCGGCCCGGACCGAGGCTCAGTGCATGAACGACACTGAGCAGCCGCTGAACCTGGTGCTCTTTTCGGGCACCGATGACAAGCTCGAGGCGGCCGCCGTCCTGGCCGCCGGAGCGGCGGCCCTGGGCCGGCCGGTCCACATCTTCCTGCAGTACTGGGCGCTGAACGCGTTCCGATCGGACGGCATCGGCGGCGACCACGGGCTCGCCGCGGAGGCCGGGGAGGCCGGCCGCGCATCGGTCGATGCGCTGGCGGCGGCCGGGCAGTCGGGCTGGCCGGAGACGCTGCGCCAGGTCAAGGAGATCGGCGAGGTCGATATCCAGGCCTGCTCGCTGTCGATGGACCTGTTGCATCTCGAACCCGGCGACCTCGATCCACTCGTCGACGGCGTGGAGGGCGTGACCTCCTTCTGGCTGTCGGCGGCAAGCGGCCAGGTCGTCTTCATCTGACGGAGAACGCCATGACCACCATGACCATCAATCAGCGGGTGGACGCCCGCGGCTTGTCCTGCCCGATGCCGATCGTCAAGGTCGCACAGACCATGAAGCAGCTCGGCGCAGGCGAGACGTTGGAGATGCTCGCCACGGACCCCGGGTCGGTGCGCGACGTCGAGGCCTGGGCTCGGACGACCGGACACCAGCTGCTCGAATCGACGACGGACGGCGGCGTCTACCGCTTCGTCCTGCGCCACAAGTGAGGCGATCGACATGACGCTGACCGTTGACCGCCCGGTCGAAGCACCGGCGGTCGAACCACAGCCAACCATCGACGAGCCGCTGAAGACGAAGGAGCTCGTCATCGTCAACTGGAGCGGCGACCTCGACAAGATGTGGCCGGTCCTGATCCTGTCGTCGACCGCTGCCGCCAGCGGCGTCCACTGCAAGGTGTTCGTCACCTTCTGGGGGCTGCTGCCGTTCGTCAAGGACGGGAAGCGGATCGTGGGCGACAACTGGATGCAGAAGATGCTGTCGCTGATGCAGCGACCGGGCATCGACCACCTCAAGCTCTCGAAGATGAACTTCTTCGGGATGGGCCCCTGGATGCTGGACAGCTTGCGCCGCCGGTACAACGTCGCCAGCCCGCGCGAGCTGCTCGAGGCCGCCCTGGCGATGGGCGTCGAGTTCGTCCCGTGCCAGATGACGATGGACATGTTCGGGCTCAAGCGCGAGGACCTGGTCGACGAGATGGGCGAACCGGCCGGCGCGGCCACCGCGATCGCCCTGATGACCGAGGCCGATGCCTCGCTCTTCATCTGAACAAGGAGGCGACTGACATGATCCAGACCGCCCGTCCCGCCGTCACCCGGGTCGTCGACGCGCGTGGAAGCTATTGCCCGGGACCGCTGATGGAGCTGATCCGTGCCATCCGGGAGGGAGCCGTCGGCGACGTCATCGCCGTGTACTCGTCGGACTCGGGCAGCAAGATCGACATCCCGAAGTGGGTGGAAAAGGCGCAGCACCGGCTGATCGCGGTCGAGTCACGCGACGGCTACGACGAGATCGTCGTCGAGAAGATGCGGTAGGCGAGCGATGGACCGCATCGTCATCGTCGGTGGGGGCGTCGGCGGAACGCTCACCGCCAACCTGCTCGTGAAGCGGCTGCGACGCCGCCTGCGGCTCGGCGACGTGACGATCACGCTGATCGACCGCGCCGGACGACACGTCTACCAGCCCGGCTTCATGTACATCGCCATGGGCGGTGAGCGCGCCGAGCACCTCGAGCGGAGGGAGCGCGCGCTCGTCGACCCGTGGGTGCACATCGTCGTCGGCGAGGTCGAACGGGTGGATGAGGTGCTCCACACCGTGAACCTCGCCGACGGCGAGCGCGTCGGCTACGACCATCTCGTGCTGGCGCCCGGCTGCCGGATCGTCCCCGAGGAGATCGAACATTTCGGTGCCGAGGCTCACCACTTCTACACGGCCGATGCCGCGCTCGCGCTGCGCCAGGCGCTCGACGCCTTCGACGGCGGGCGGATCGTCATCGGCATCGCCGGGATGCCGTACAAATGCCCGCCGGCCCCGCTGGAGGTCGCGTTCCTCATCGAGTCGGAGCTGCGCGACCGCGGATTGCGCGACGCTTCCGAGCTCCACTTCTGCTCGCCGATCGGCCGGGCGTTCACCATCGAGAGCGTCTCGGAGATGGCCACGCCGATCCTCGAGCACAAGGGCATCGAGCTGCACACCTTCTTCAACGTGGAGTCGATCGATCCCCAGCGCAGGGTGGTGCAGAGCCTCGAGGGCGAGGAGCTCGGCTACGACCTGCTGATCCTGGTGCCGCCGCATCGCGGCCAGCAGTTCGTCATCGATTCCGGTCTCGCGCCGGCACCCGGCGGTTGGCTGCCGACCGATCGGGCCACGCTGCAGGTCGGCGGGCGGTCGAACGTGTTCGCGCTGGGCGACGCGACCGACCTGCCGCTCTCGAAGGCCGGATCGACCGCGCACTTCGAGGCGCCGGTCGTCACCGAGCGGATCGTGGCGGCCATCGAGGGCCGCGAGCCGGCGGGGAAGCATGCCGATTACCTGGGGAACGTGATGTGCTTCTTCGAGATCGGCGACGGAAAGGGAACGCTGCTGCAGTTCGACTACGACCACCCGCCGCGGCCGCCACGGCCGAACCAGCTGTGGCATCTCGGCAAGCTCGTTTTCAACAAGACGTACTGGTACACCGTCCCTCGCGGGCGCGTGTGACCGCGAACACGAATAGGGGTCCACGACCATGACAGACACACTCCGCGGCAAGGTGGCGATCGTCACCGGCGCCGCACGCGGCATCGGTTCGGCCACGGTTCGCTCGCTCGCCCGTGAAGGGGCGACCGTCGTCGCCACCGACGTCCTCGACGACGAGGGCGAGGTGCTGGCACGCGAGATCTGTGCCGAGGGCGGCAACGTTCACTACGCCCACCTCGACGTGACCGATGAGCACGAGTGGCAGGCGCTCGCCGATCGCACGGCGCTGGACTTCGGCAGGATCGACGTGCTGGTGAACAATGCGGGCATCGGTTCGATGGCCGACGTCGAGTCCGAGACGGCCGAAGGCTGGGAGCGCACCATCGCGATCAACCAGAAGGGCGTCTGGCTGGGCATGAAGGCGGTCATCCCGAAGATCCGCGAGGCGGGCGGCGGCTCGGTCGTGAACGTCAGCTCGATCTTCGGAGCGGTCGGTGGCTTCGGCGCATCGGTTGCCTACCACGCCAGCAAGGGTGCGGTGCGGCTGATGACGAAGAACGCGGCCATCCGATACGCGCCTGAGGGGATCCGCGTGAACTCGCTGCACCCCGGCTTCATCGATACGCCGCTCATCGCCGGGCTGAAGGGCACGCCCACCGAGACGGCGATCATCGAGTCGACGCCGATGGGCCGGCTGGGCCAACCGGACGAGGTCGGTGACGTCATCGCCTTCCTGTCCGGCGACGCGGCGTCGTACATGACCGGTTCGGAGATCTACGTGGACGGTGGCTGGACCGCGCGCTAGCCTCGACGACGTGCAGTCTTCGAAGCTGTGAGCTGGGACGCCACTGATCCGGCCGATGCACACGCACTCGCACCGGCTGATGCGGCGGCCGCGCTGGAGGTCGACCCGGCAACCGGGCTGACTCCGCCGGCCGCCGCGGCACGCCTGGTGGTCGCCGGCCCCAACGAGCTCGAGGAGCGCGAGCGGACCTCGGTCTGGCACGCGCTCCTCGAGTCGATCACCGAGCCGTTCATCCTGCTGCTGGCCGCGGCGGGCATCGGCGCGATCGCGCTCGGCGAGGTGCGCGACGGCCTGTTCGTTCTCGGCGGCCTGGTGCCGATCGTCGGTGCCGACGTCATCACCACGTTCCGCTCGGAGCGCGCCCTCGAGGCGCTGCAGGCCGCGGCCGCTCCACGCGCGGTGGTGCTGCGCGGCGGTCGGGACCTCGAGATCCCCGCGGCCGGGGTCGTGCCCGGGGACGTCGTGCTGCTCAACGCCGGCGATGTCGTGCCGGCCGACGGCCGCGTCCTGTCGACCTCGGGGCTCCTGCTCGATCGCAGCGTGCTGACCGGCGAGTCGGTGCCGGAGGCGGTGCGCGTGGCGCCCGATGCGGTGGACACGCCGCTCCTCGAACGCCACTCGATGGTGTACGCCGGCACGAGCGTGGTCGAGGGTCGCGGCCGGATGCTGGCGACCGCCACCGGTACGCACACCGAGCTGGGCAGGATCGCCGGCGGGCTGGGGCGCGCCGACCGCGGCCGGTCCCCCCTGCAGCGCGAGCTCGACCGGCTCGTGCGGATCCTCCTCGTCGCGGCCACGGCACTGATCATCATCACCGTCGGGCTCGGCTTCCTGCGTGGTCAGCCGGCCGGTGCGAACCTGCTGGCCGGCATCTCGGCGGCGATCGCGGCGATTCCCGAGGAACCGCCGGTGCTGTTGGCGGTGATCCTGGGCCTCGGCGCGTTCCGGCTGCTGCGCCGCGGGGTCCTCGTCCGGCGCCTCTCGGCGCAGGAGACGCTGGGGGCCGTCGACCTGATCATCACTGACAAGACCGGGACGCTGACCCGCAACCGGCTGGACCTGCGCGACGTGCTGACGCCGTCCGGCTCGGTCGCCGGCCCGCGGCGCGACGAGGTGCTGCTCGACGCGCTGCGCACCCAGGAGGAGGCGTGGAGCGGGGTCGAATCCCGGCGCGGCTCGTTCACCCGCGCCCTGGACACCGCGTTCGACGGCGGCGCCTCACTGCAGCCCGGCGAGCTGCGCTCGGTGGTCGGGCCGGGTGACGGTCGGCCCTACTCGCACGCGACGCTCGAATCTGGCGACGGGTCGCGCGAGGTGGCCCTCGGCGCGCCCGAGGTCGTGCTCGGCTTCAGCGGCGAGCTGCCCGCCGACGAGCGGCGCGGCTGGGAGGAGCTGCTCGCCGCGGAAGCAGGTGCGGGCGGCCGCCTGGTGCTGCTGTCGGCACGCTCCGCCGACGGCGACTGGCGGCCGCAGGCCACGCTGTGCTTTGCCGACGCGCTGCGCGAGGAGGTGCCGCAGGCGATGGCGTCGGCGACCGGCGCGGGGATCCAGACGGTGATCGTCACCGGCGACCACCCGACCACTGCGGCCGCCATCGCCGCCAGCGCCGGACTGTCACCGGGCCGCGAGGTGACCGGTCCGCAGCTGGCCACGATGTCCGACGAGCAGGTGACGGAGCTGCTCCCCGAGCTGCGCATCGTCGCGCGCGCTCTCCCGGAGCAGAAGCTCCGGCTGGTGCGTCTCGCCCGTGCCGCGGGGCGCACGGTGGCGGTGACCGGCGACGGGGTGAACGACGCGCCGGCGCTGAACAACGCCGACGTGGCGGTCGCCATGGGTAGCGGCACGGCGGTTGCCCGCGAGGCTTCCGATCTCGTGCTTGGCGACGACTCCTTCGCCACCCTGATGGACGCGCTGCGCGAGGGCCGGCGGATCGTGGCCAACGTGCAGAAGGGACTGGTCTTCCTGGTCTCCACCCACGTCGCGCTGCTCGGCTTCATTCTGATCGCGACGATCGCCGGCTTCGGGCAGCCGTTGCTGCCGCTGCAGATCCTGTGGATGGAGCTGTTCATCGACCTGTCGGCATCGGTCGCCTTCGAGCGCGAGCCGGAGGAGCCGCACGCCATGACCCGGCCGCCGCGTCCCCGCGACGAGCCCCTGCTGACCAGCCGGATCCTGGCGCGCATCGCCGTCGCAGGCGGCGTCACGGCGCTGGCGGCACTGGTGATCCTGCTCGTCGGCGCCGCCGGGTTCGAGGAACTGCGCTGGGTGGCCTACACGGCGCTCGTCATCGGCCAGGTGGTGCGCGCCTACGCCAACCGGAGCCTGACCGAGCCGGTCCATCGGCTGCGGCCGAACTGGGTGCTGATCGGCGCCTGCCTGCTGGTGATCGTCATCCAGATCGCGATCCCGTACGTGCCCGCCCTCGCCGACGCGTTCCGCGCGTCCCACCTCAGCGCGGTCGAGTGGCTCGTCGTGGCGGGGATCGCCCTCGTCCCCGCGCTGGTGGCCGAGGCGATCCGGACCGTGCGCCCCGGCACGACCTGGATCGCCTGAACGTCGGTTCGTCCGGCGACCGCCTCGCTAGAGCAGCGAGGGGTCGTCGACGATCGTGCGCAGCAAGTCGAGCGAGCTGACGACGCCGATCGCCCGGTCGTCGTCGTCGACGACCACCAGCCGGTGGATGTGACGGGTCAGCATCTGCCGACCGGCATGCTCGATCGAGGTGCCGAGATGGACGGTGACCGCGGGTGTCGACATCAGGTGCCGCACCAGCAGCCGCGACCAGTTCGAGCTGATGAGCTCGCTGGAGTGCGCAACCGCCAGGTCGGTCTGGCTCACCACGCCGACGGCGACGCCGTCCTCGACGACCGGCAGGCCCGAGACGCGATAGGTCTTGATCAGCCGCTCGGCCTCGGCGACGGTGTCATCGGGCGAGACGACCACGGGGTTGAAGCTCATCACGTCGCCGACGCGGAGCACGCTTGTCATCGTCATTGCGCGGTCCTCCTGCTTCGCGGCCAGGGCGGCCGGCCTCGCAACCCAGCCTGGACCGATGCGGCCTGTTCCGCGTCTGCCGGAGGTCACATGGCGGAGGCGCATCGGCCCGTGGCAAGCCACCCGATTGGCACTGTCGCGGTCACCCGCGCGGAGCGTTTCATGGCGACAGGGGAGCGGGAGAGGCGCGCCCGCTCCCCGAACGTGAAAGGAGCGTTCCGAGCAGATGCGCATCCTCGTCGGGCTGGCGCTCATGGCGCACGCCCTCATTCATTCCGGCTACCTGTCACCGGCACCGACCCAGACGGTCGGCGGCCCCGAATGGCCGTTCACGATGTCGAAGTCGTGGCTGGTGAGCAACCTCGGCCTCCACCCCGACGTTGTCCGTCCGCTGGGAGCGGCGCTGGTAGCCGTGACCATCCTCGCCTTCGTCGCCGCCGGCTTGGCGACCATCGGCATCGGCGTGCCGCAGGAGTGGTGGCGCTGGCTCATTGCGGTCGGGGCGGTCGCATCGCTGCTGACGCTGGCGCTGTTCTTCCACCCCTGGATCGTCCTCGGGCTGGTGATCGACATGGCGCTGCTCTACCTGGTCTTCGTCGCCGGCTGGCATCCCTTCGGGGCCGCCGGAGCGGCGACCTAGGCGGAGGGAGCGTTCCGTCGTGGCGCGTCCGATGACGTCGGTCGGCCTGCCGCGGAGGGCACGGCCGGCCGCCAGGGCGCCACGCGGCTGGTGGCTCACCGCGGCGCTGACGGTTGGCGCCGCGGCGCTCAGCCTGGGCATCGGCCTGGCGAACGGCGTCTACTTCGACCTCGTTCATCGGCTGATCCCGGTCGAGGGCGAGGTTCCGCGCGCGCTGCTCTTCTCGAGCTTCCTACTGATCGGTGGCGCGCTGGTGGTGGCCCCACGGCCGGCCGACTACGGACTGCGGCTGGGGCGCATGCCGCGTCATCTGCCGCTCGTCTTCGGCGTCACGGCGGCCGCCGGCATCGTCACCGCCGGACTGCTGATCGTCACCGGCGCGAGCGCCTACCGCGACGCCTCGTGGCTGGTCGAGGTCGTGATCGTGCCGGTCAGCGAGGAGCTCGTCTTCCGGGCGGTGCTGCTCACGGCGTTGCTCGGCATCCTCGTGCGCCTGCACGACGTGCACACCGCTCGCCGGCTGGCGGTCGGGATCGACGGCGTGGCCTTCGGCATCGGGCATGCGGCCAACCTGACGACGCTGCCGGCGAGCTTCGTCCTGCCGCAGGTCGCGTTCGCGATCTTGCTCGGCCTGGTCGCCGCCTCCCTCATGCTGCGAACGCGCAGCGTCTACCCGGCGGTGCTGGTCCACGCCGCGGTCAACGCCGTGGTGGTCTCGTTCTGACCGGCGCTCAGTGCCCCGAGGCGCTGGTACCGCCGTGCACGGCGATGAGCTTCAGCGCTGCCTCGAACCCCTCGGGCGTCGCGCACCAGCGATCCTCAACGTCGTACGAGGCGTCGTAGCCGCCGCCGGCGTGGAGGTACACGTCGGGCCGCAGCACGATCGGGTCGAAGCGCTGCGGCGCGAGGAGCAGGCCCGCCTCGAGGCGAATGACCGACTGTCCGTTGAGGATCGGCTCACCGCAGTTCGCGCAGATGCGCTCGGTCCTCAGCGGAGCTGGTCGGTCATCGGTCACAGGGCGAACGCTGCGAAGGCGCCGACGGGTGCCCGAACTTCCTCAGTGGCGTGCGGCTCTCGCACGATCAGGACCGATGCGTGCGTGTGCAGCAGCACCTTGCGCGCGACGCTGCCGAGCAGCAGCCGCGAGAACGTCCCGAGGCCGCGCGAGCCCATGACGACGAGGTCGCCGTCCATGCGCGCCGCCTCGACGATCTGCTGTGCCGCGTCGCCGGCGCGCAGCCTGGCTTCGGCGTGGATCCCGGCGCCGCGCAGCCGATCGGCGGCCTGTTCGGCCAGCCGCCGCTGATCCTCGGCGACCTCCTCGATCTCCTCGGGGTGATCCTCGATCCAGCCGGCCGCCATGGCGACCGCCCAGTCGGCCGCCGCGGGACGCACGGTGTTGACCATCAGCGCCTCGGCCGGCAGGCCGGTGAACAGGTGCCACGCCGACACCGTGTCGATCGCGCGAGACGCGGACTCCGACCCGTCGGTCGCCACCACCAGCCGCTCGACGCTCGGATGCCGCGCCACGAGGACGGGGCACGGCGCGTGGTCGACCACCTCGGTCGAGACCGAGCCGAGCAGCAGCGCGCTCCACGGCCCGAGGCCGCGGCTGCCGACCAGGATGAGGTCGGTCGCCTGTTCGCCGGCGAGCTTCACGATCGTCGAGCCCGGGCGCCCGTGCTCCAGCCGGGTCTCCACCGTTCGGCCGGGACCGCGCAGCTTCTCCGCTGCCGCTTCCAGCGCGCGCTGCGCGGCAGCCGCCGCCTCCTGCTCGCTCGCCTCGCTGGCCGCGAACAGCAGCGCCGCTTCGCCCTCGCCGACGAAGTCGTTGCGATCGAGGACCGAGACCACCGTCAGCCGCGTCGGTGCCGGCCATCGCAGGCCGGCGGCGAGCTGCAGGGCGGCTTCGGCGCACGGCGAGCCGTCGTATGCAAGCAAGACACGCATGGTTCGTGTCCTCCACTTCAAGTCGTGGCGCCAGTCTCCGCCCGCCAGGCGCTCCGGCGGGAGTGCCGAACGGCCCGCATGCGCGAGCCCACTGGTCATCATCGCGCGGCGGCCGCGTCCGCCGTGCGACGGGCGATGACCAGGTCCTCGCGTGCCGCAATGACAAGCACGTCCGGCCCGCCCTGCCGGCCGACGCCCAGCACCGCCAGCCGCCGGGAGACGTCGTCGCGGATCGCCTGTGAATGCTCGCCGATGCCCCCGGTGAACACCACGCCGTCGCAGCCCTCGAGCGCGGTGGCTGCCGCGGCGATCCCGGCCGCGGCACTCCGGCAGAACATCGCGATCGCGGTGCGTGCCGCCTCGTCGCCCTGGCTCGCGCGCCTCTCCAGTTCACGCGCACCCGCGGTGCTGCCCGACGCCCCCAGGAAGCCGGATCGATGCTCGAGACCTTCGGCCAGGGCCTCGACGTCAACGCCGTGCCGGCCGACGTGCAGCAGGATCCCCGGGTCGACGGAGCCGGAGCGGGTGCCCATCATCAGGCCCTCGAGCGGCGTGAAGCCCATCGAGGTGGCGACCGAGCGGCCGCCGTCGACGGCGGTCACCGAGCAGCCCGAGCCGAGGTGCGCGACGACCAGCCGCAGCGACCCGGCGTCGCGGCCGAGAAGCACGGCGGCGCGCTCGATGGACCACGCTACCGACAGGCCGTGGAACCCGAAGCGGCGGATCCCGAAGCGCTCGACCCACTCCCCGGGGAGGGGGTAGCGGTACGCCTCGACTGGCAGCGTGGCGTGGAACGAGGTGTCGAAGCACGCGACGTGCGGCAGCTCGGGGAGCAGGCGACGGGCGGCGCGGATCGTCTCCACCGCGACGCGGTTGTGCAGCGGGGCCAGCTCGTCGAGCTCGGCGATGGCGTCGACCGCGGCGTCGTCGATCAACGTCGGCTCGCGGAAACGCTCGCCGCCGTGGACCACGCGGTAACCGACCGCATCGAGCTCGCGTCCGTCGCGCAGCTCGGCGATGAGCTGTTCGAGCGCTGCACGGCGCGCATCGGTCCGGGCGCCGTCGACGCCCCAGTCGATCTCACGGGCGGCATCGGTTCGGTCGCCCGGCTCGACGACGACGCTCGCCTTGAGCGACGACGAGCCCGGGTTGAGGACGAGGACGCGCGTCGACGTCACCTCAGCTCGGCCACGACCAGTCGCGCACCTCGGGCATGTCCTCGCCGTGCTCGCGGGTCCAGGCGCGCGCCTCGATGCGCTTGTCAGCCATGAGCTGTCGGACATGCCCGGCGCGGTCGGCGAGCTGCGGCACGCGGTCGATGACGTCCATCACCAGGTGGTATCGGTCCAGGTCGTTGAGCATCACCATGTCGAACGGCGTGGTGGTGGTGCCCTCCTCCTTGTAGCCGCGCACGTGCAGGTTGCCGTGGTTCGTGCGCCGGTAGGTGAGCTGGTGGATCAGCCGTGGGTAGCCGTGGTAGGCGAAGATCACCGGCCGATCCGTCGTGAACAGCGCGTCGAACTCGGCCATCGACAGGCCGTGGGGGTGCTCGGTCTCGTCCTGCAGGCGCATGAGGTCGACGACGTTGACGACCCGCACCTTGAGGTCGGGCAGGTGCTGGCGCAGCAGGTCGACGGCTGCCAGGGTCTCCAGGGTCGGCACGTCACCGGCGCAGCCCATCACCACGTCAGGCTCGCCCCCGCCGTCGTTGCTGGCCCAGTCCCAGATGCCGATGCCACGCGTCGCGTGCAGGATCGCGTCGTCCATCGCCAGCCAGTTCGGCTGCGGCTGCTTGCCGGCCACGATCACGTTGACGTAGTTGCGGCTGCGCAGGCAGTGGTCGGCGACGGAGAGGAGCGTGTTGGCATCGGGCGGCAGGTAGACCCGGATCACCTCGGCCTTCTTGTTCACGACGTGATCGATGAAGCCCGGATCCTGGTGGCTGAAGCCGTTGTGGTCCTGCCGCCAGACGTGGCTCGAGAGGAGGTAGTTGAGCGAGGCGATCGGCCTGCGCCATTCGATCTGGCGCGTCACCTTGAGCCACTTGGCGTGCTGGTTGAACATCGAGTCGATGATGTGGATGAACGCCTCGTAGCAGTTGAACAGGCCGTGGCGGCCGGTGAGCAGGTAGCCCTCCAGCCAGCCCTGGCAGAGGTGCTCGGACAGCACCTCCATCACGCGGCCGTCGGCCGCCAGGTGCTGGTCGGTCTGCAGCGTCTCGGCCTCCCACGCCTTGTCGGTGACCTCGAACACGGCGTCCAGCCGGTTCGAGTTCGTCTCGTCCGGTCCGAAGAGCAGGAAGCTGTCGGGGTTGCGGGCGATGACGTCGCGCAGGAACCGGCCGAGCACGCGGGTCGCCTCGTCGGCCGTGGCGCCCGGCTGCTCGACCTTGACGGCGTAGTCGCGGAAGTCGGGCAGGTCGAGGTCGTGGAGCAGCTCGCCGCCGTTGGCGTGTGGGTTGGCGCTCATGCGGCGGCTGCCGGTCGGTGCCAGCGCCGCGATCTCTGAGCGGAGCCTCCCGTTGTCGTCGAAGAGCTCATCAGGCCCGTAGCTGCGCATCCACGCCTCGAGGATCTCGAGGTGCTCGGGGTTGTCGCGCACCTCGGCGATCGGCACCTGGTGCGAGCGCCAGGTGTTCTCGATCGGCACGCCATCGACCGTCTCGGGTCCGGTCCAGCCCTTCGGCGTGCGCAGCACGATCATCGGCCAGCGCGGCCGCTCGCTGAGCTCGCCGGCGCGCGCGGCGCGCTGGATCTCGGCGATCTCGTCGAACACCGTGTCGAGCGTCTGCGCCAGCTCGTGGTGCACCGTCATCGGCTCGTCGCCGCTCACGAAGTGGACCCGGTGGCCATAGCCCTCGAGCAGCGCTCCGAGTTCGTGCTCCGGGATACGGGCCAGCACGGTCGGGTTGGCGATCTTGTAGCCGTTGAGATGCAGGATCGGCAGCACCGCCCCGTCCCGGGCGGGGTCGAGGAACTTGTTCGAGTGCCAGCTGGTGGCGAGCGGCCCGGTCTCCGCCTCGCCATCGCCGATGACGCAGGCGACCACCAGGTTCGGGTTGTCGAACGCGGCACCATAGGCATGGGCCAACGAGTAGCCGAGCTCGCCGCCCTCGTGGATCGAGCCGGGCGTCTCCGGCGCGACGTGGCTCGGAATCCCGCCGGGGAAGCTGAACTGGCGGAACAGGCGCCGCATCCCCTCGACGTCCTGGGTGATCGAGGGATAGACCTCGCTGTACGTGCCCTCGAGGTACGCGTTGGCCACGAGGCCCGGTCCACCGTGCCCCGGCCCGGTGATGTAGATCATGTCGATGCCGCGCTGCCTGATCACCCGGTTGAGGTGGACGTACAGCAGGTTCAGGCCGGGGACCGTGCCGAAGTGGCCGAGCAGCCGCGGCTTGACATCGTCGCGGTCGAGCGGCTCGCGCAGCAGTGGATTGTCGAGGAGGTAGATCTGGCCGACCGACAGGTAGTTCGCCGCGCGCCAGTAGGCATCGATGAGCTTCAGGTCGTCGGAGCTCGGCGGCGACGGGCGCTCCGTCTGGGGTGTGGTCATCTCGCTCTCCGGAAGGTGTGGCGTCGACCCGCGTGGATCGGTCGTGCCCATCATTCAGACGTGGTAGAGGCGCTGCGCCTCGGCGCGCAGCTCGTCGCGGAAGGCCGGATGGGCGATGCCGATCAGGGCGTCGGCGCGCTCGCGCACGCTGCGGCCCCACAGCTCGGCCACGCCGTACTCGGTGACGATGGTGCGCACGTGCGCACGGGTGGTGACCACCCCGGCGCCCGCGACCAGCATCGGCGCGATGCGCGAGATGCGGCCACCCGATGCCGTCGACGGCAGGGCGATGATGGCCCGTCCCTCCTCCGCGAGCGCAGCGCCTCGGATGAAGTCCATCTGGCCACCGACGCCGGAGTAGAACTGGGTCCCGATCGAATCGGCCGAGACCTGTCCGGTCAGGTCGACCGACAGCGCCGAGTTGACCGCGACCATCCGCCGGAAGCGCCGGATCACCGCGGTGTCGTTGGTGTAGTCGACCGGGCGCATCTCCACGAGCGGGTTGTCGTCGACGAAGTCGTACAGGCGCCGGCTGCCCATCAGGAAGGCGGTCACGATCTTCCCGGGGTTGACCTCCTTGGCCGCGCCGGTGAGCGCGCCGGACTCGACCAGGTCGAGCACCACGTCGGTGAACATCTCGGTGTGCACGCCCAGGTCGCGCTTCCCGCGCAGCGCGTGCGCCACCGCTGCCGGAATGGCACCGATGCCGAGCTGCAGCGTGGCTCGGTCCGGCACCAGGTCTGCCACGAACTGGCCGATACGCTGCTCGATGTCGCCGATCTGCGGCTCGTCGTGCTCGTACGGTGGCTGATCGACCTCGACGGCCAGGTCAATGCGGTCGACGTGGATGAAGGCGTCGCCGTGGGTGCGCGGCATCGAGCGGTTGAGCTGGGCGATGACGCGCTTCGCCGAGCGGGAGGCGGCCAGCGCCGCGTCGACCGAGGTGCCCAGCGAGCAGTAGCCGTGGGCGTCCGGCGGGCTGACGTTGAGCAGCGCCGCATCGAGCGGCAGCGTGCCGCTCGAGAAGAGGCGTGGCACGTCGGACAGGAAGACCGGCACGTAGTCGGCCCGCCCCTCGTTCACCGCCGCGCGCGCGTTCGCACCGATGAACAGGGCCATGTGCCGGAAGTGCCCGGCCATGGCCGGGTCGAGGTGCGGCGCCGGTCCCTCGGTATGGAAGTGGACCAGTCGGACGTCGTGCAGCGCGTCGGCGCGTGCCGCGAGCGCCACGAGCAGGACCGATGGCGTGGCGGCGCCGCCGTGGACGAACACCTGCTCGCCTGAGCGGATCTCAGCGACGGCATCCGCTGCCGAAACGATGCGCATGCGTCGAGTCTAGGCCGCCATTCGGCACGGCGGCCGGGCCGAGCGTCCCCGTCCAAGGGTTCCTTCGGCACTGGGCCGCTTGCCGCGCCGGACCGATGCTGGCCGCGTGGAGATGCGGCTTCGAACCCCTGTTCGCGACGCGCCGTCGATCTCGATCCGCCTGATCGAGCCGAGCGACGCCGAACCGCTGCGCGCGTTCTACGCGGCGCTCTCGGCCGAGAGCCGCCGGACGCGGTTCCTCGGGAGCTGCGCGGGTCTCAGCGCCGTCGAGGCGCGACGCTTCGCCGGCGAGCTCGGCGTGGTGGCCGTGCTGCACGAGCGTGGCCCGCGCGATGGCGAGCTCAGCGGCCATGCCTGCCTGCCGCTCGTCGAGCCGGGGCTCGCCGAGATCGCCTTCGCGGTCGCCGACGAGTTCCAGGGCCGTGGCATCGGCCGTCGCCTGCTGGGCGCGGCGACCAGCGTTGCGCGCGACCACGGGATCGTCCGCCTGGCCGCCTCGATGTTCGTCGGCAACCCGGCGATCCACCGACTGCTGCTCGGCACCGGCCTGCCGTATCGCCGCGTGAGCGCGTCCGGCGGCGTCGACGGCATCGTCATCGAGCTCAACGGCGGACTGAACGGCCCGGTCGGGGCCGTGACAAAGGGCACATCGCAGAAGCGCCAGCGACCCGCACAAAGGGGCCGCTCGGCACGGTCGAGCGGCAACGTCCCGGCCGTACGGTGACATCGGCTCAAGAAGGAGCCGGCAATCGTCCCGGGCATCCGGGAACCGGCAACAACACAGCTCACTCAACCAACAGAAAGGTGGAGAACACAATGACCGGACTCAAGACTCCCCGGGCGCTCGGCATCCTGGCGTTCCGGCTGACCATCGGATGGGTCTTCCTGTTCGCTGGCATCGAGAAGCTCTTCCTGTCGGGGCACGCGTTCGACGCGAGCAAGTTCCTGCAGTTCGGGACGCTCGGCACGGCAGCCGGCGCGGCCGAGGGCGCGATCGTCAACCCGACGCACGCCTTCTGGGTCGACCTGGCGACCAACGGCACGGCGATGAGCATCGTCAACTTCCTGGTCCCGTTCGGCCAGGTGGCGATCGGCCTGGCGCTGATCCTCGGCCTGGCGACTCGATTCGCCGGTCTGATGGGCGCGCTGATGATGGCCTTCATCGGCATCGCCTCGTGGGACTTCGCGAACGGCATCGTGAACTACCACGTCGTCCTGATGCTCAGCTCGCTGATCCTGGCGGTCATCGCGGCCGGTGAGGTCTACGGGGTCGACGCGGTGGTCGACGAGCATCCGATCGTCAAGCGGGCGCCGGCACTCCGCTACGTGCTCGGGTAACGCCCACTCGGTCCGGCGCGGCCGGCCGACCCGCGAGGGTCAGCCGGCCGCGCGGAGGGATCACGAGACCGGCCGAAGGATCGGCCGGTCTCGTGTCGTGCTGCGGGGGGTCCTTTCGTGACATGTAGCCCGCCGCTTTCGGCCGTCGGACTCTCGTCGCGGGCCGAGCCTCATCGCAGGATCGAGGCTGATCAAGTCAGGAGGAGAACCAACCATGGTTGCCGAAGTCTTCAGCGAGCCGCGCAACGACGTCGCGACCCGCGCCACCGAGTCCGAGCCGGAGCACGAGACACAGCCGGTGCAGTCGGTGACCGAGGGGCGACCGCTCGTCTCGATCCGCGGCGTCATGCGCGGTGAGGACCTCGAGCTGCGCAACGCACTGGTCGGCGTCGTCCGCGGCGACGATGTGAAGGTCGAGCGCGCGGTGGCGCGCACGATCCTCGCCGAGAAGGCCGAGCTCCAGCGGGGCGGCGCTCAGCTCCTGCTCTCGGGCGGCGACGTATCGGTGCACCAGGCCGGTGCGCAGGCCATTGTTGCGGCTGGCTCGGTCAGCCTCGTCCAGAGCGGGACCGGGATCGCGATCGGGCGCAGCATCGAGGTCGGTGAGCGCGGCACGGTCGTCTTCGCAGTGGCGCCGTCGGTGCGCGCCCTGGGCGGGAGGGTTCTGTTCGGTCCGCTGCCGACGCTCGCGGTGCTCGCCGGGATCGCAGCGGTCGTCGTCGCGGTGCGGCGATTCGTGCTGCGGCGACGCTGAAGGGAGCAGAACGATGATGCCGAGCGCTGAGATCCGCGCACGGCGCCGGGTGCGCCAGCTGCGCGGGCTGTACATGCACATCGCGGTCTACGTGGTCGTGATCGCCGGGATCGCGCTGATCAACTGGGCCACGATGCCGGGCAACTGGTGGGTCGTCTGGCCGGCAATCGGTTGGGGCATCGGTCTCGCCGTCCATGTCGTGTCCGTCGTCTTCGAGGAAGGATTCCTCGGCCCCGAGTGGGAGGAACGGAAGACGCGGGAGCTCCTCGAGCGCGGCGAACGCTGAACCAGATCGCGGTCCCGAGGGGCCGGCTGACCCATTTGGATCGGCCGGCCCTTCGCCGTGTCCGCCACCGAAGCACCGTCTCGCCGAGCTGACGCGGCTGCGCGCGGAGCCAGCGGGTGGCTCTATCAGCGAAGAAAAACGTGGTGTAGCCGCGTTTCGGCCGTTCCTCCTGCGGTATCGCCACCGGGTGGTTCGCTTGACGAACGGGGCGCGCCACCCATCGTCTCGTTCGCCGATAGAGCCATGGGCTGGTGATAAGCCCTCGGCCCAAGGTGCGCGGTGACGGCCTCGCGGTGCGCGACTTGCATCGGTGTTTCGCCATGACCTCGCTTGCCCGTCTCGCCGGATGGATCGTCGTTTCGTTCATGCCCGCCGCCATCGGCGTGCCGTTCACCGCGCCGCAGTGGTATCG